>CAZDSB010000362.1:0-15965 GCA_964507515.1 uncultured Myxococcaceae bacterium | reverse complement strand
CGACAACATCCACAACCTGAACTCGCTGGCCGGAATCCCGTCGCTCGCGCCCCTCTACGTCAGCAACGTCCTGGACTTCGAGGATCAGGTTCCGGCGAGCGTGCGGGAGGCGTGCGGCACCGGAGACAGGAGCACGAAGTGCCAGACCAGCTGGAACCTGTACGGCGGTAACAACTTCCTCGAGCGCCAGATCCTCGACTCGTTCCAGGGGAAGGCGACCATCACGTATCTGCTCGCCGCGCTCGGCCACCACGTCATCAAGGCGGGTGTCGATGGGAGTCTCTCGTACTACGACCACCTCAAGACCTACGGCGGCGGCGCCTGGTACTTCGATTTCGGGCCGGGTGCCGTTGCGCCGGGTAACTCGCTCGGGGTCGTGGAGGCGCGCAGGTTCGGGTACCTCTCGGACATCGATACGCCCGCGGGGAACGGAATCCTCACCGTCAAGAGCAAGTCGGTCATCGTGGGCGGCTTCGTCCAGGACAGCTGGAGCATCCTCGACAAGGTCACCCTGAACGTCGGTCTGCGGTGGGACGGCCAGTACCTCTACGACAAGGATGGTTTGCTGGCGATGAAGCTCAACAACGAGTGGTCGCCGCGCATCGGCTTCGTCTGGGATCCGACGCAGCAGGGCCGCTCGAAGGTCTTCGCCAACTACGGCCGGTACTACGAGGCAATCCCGCTGGACATCGCCGACCGTGCGCTCTCGGGTGAGAGCCTGGCCATCGCGAACCACGACTGCGACCCGCGCGTGGTGGGGGTCGCCGGCTGCGACCTGGCCACGGCCAACCGGGGCAGGAGCATCGCAGCCCCCAACGTGAAATGGCGAAATATCGCGGTGGACAAGACCCCGACCGACCCGAACCTCCAGCCCACGGCCAACGATGAGATCGTGGCCGGCGGCGAGTACGAGGTTTTTCCCGACGCTCGCCTCGGAGTCTCGTACACCTACCGCAACCTGGTCCGGACCATCGAGGACATGTCCGCGGACAACGGAAACACCTACTTCATCGGCAACCCCGGCGAGGGCATCGCGACCTCGTTCCCGAAGGCGACGCGCACGTACCATGCGGTCACGGTCCAGTTCTCGAAGAACTTCAGCGACCTCTGGCAGGCGCAGGTCAGCTACACGTGGGCGCGGCTGCAAGGGAACTACGAGGGCCTGTTCGTCAACGGAACGGGGCAGCTCGATCCCAACATCAACGCCACATTCGACCTGGCGCAGCTTCTGGTGAACCAGGATGGGCCGCTCTCGGGCGACATCACGCACACGATCAAGGTCTTCGTCGCGAAGGAGTTCGTGATCAGCCCGGTGTTCAGCCTCACGCTCGGCCTGAGCTACACGGGCGCCTCGGGTCCGCCCATCAGCTACACCGGCCCGTCGAACGAGACGGGGTACGGCCCGGGCCAGGTGTACATCCTGCAGCGGGGGCAGGGCGGACGGCTTCCCTGGGTGAACACCGTCGACGCCCGTCTCGCACTGAACTACCGGCTGAGCAAAGACAGCGTGATCACCGTCGGTGTCGACGGGTTCAACCTCTTCAACTTCCAGAATCCGATCCGGGTCGACGAGGAGTACGTGACCTTGCCCTCGCTGACCGGCGGAGCACGCGACCCGGGGCCGATCGTCAACGGGACGCAAGGCAACGTTCCCGCGCCGTACGGCGTGAATGGACACCTGCCTCGCGGCGGGGTGGTCGCCGGGCCGAATGGACCCGAGCTCAAGACCGTGGTCCTGCCGGATCCCGACCAGCAGCCGCAAACCTACGCCATCAACCCGAACTGGGGGCGCGCCACGCAGTACCAGGCCGTGCGCAGCTTCCGCTTCACCGCCCGCTTCAGCTTCTGAGGACCGACGACACCATGCTCAAGCCTTCGTTCCTGGTGGTACCCCTCGTCGCGCTGCTCGCGGCCTGCGGAGGAGAGGTTCACACGACCTGCCTCGTGCAGCGCCCGAGCCTCGGCGGTTATCTGTTCGTGATGGACCGCACCGGCCCGGTGAGCGGCGGCGCGGGATGTGACGACTCCGTGCTTCCACCGCGGATGGCCGACAACCTCAGCATCGACAAGCTCGGTGCCGACCAGACGGAGGTCGTGTTCCGCGCCCAGTCGATGCTTCCCCACGATGCCAATGGCGACGTCGACTTCCCGGCGTCGACCGGCGACGTGGGGCGGGGGCAGATCGGAGACTCGCCCGACGCCCAGGGCGTCTGCACCGTCGCGAGCTTCTCGACTGCCAACGCGGTTGCCGCGCAGAGTGACGGCACGCCGCCGGATCCGGCACGGTCGATCGCGCTGTCGAACACCCGGTTCCTGAGCGCGCCGGCGTACCAGGGCTCACAGGCCGAGAGCGACGCGGTCTACACCATCGGTGCGTGCAGCGCGACGTACCACGGGCTGTTGCTGACGCCGATCGCGACCTGTGTGAGCGACGCTGACTGCAACCCGTTCGCCGATCCGGCGAATGGGCGCGCCGCGGGCTCCGGGGTAAATCCGTTCTATCCCGTGAGCTGCAACATGGAGGTGGGCGCGCTGTACGGCGAGGACCCCGGCACGGGCATCTGCTGGTTCACTGGGAACACGTTCCCTCAGATCACAAACTAGCGACAGGCGCGGAACGACGGCCTGAGCCAGCCGCCCGACGAGGTGCCAAACACCTCGTTACGCCGGTCCTGGCGCCTCGCCCGCGCGAGCGAGAAGGCCTCCCCGGTCCTTCGCGGCGGATGGGGAGTCCATGAGCGACGACGGTCACGTGGCGCGCTGGAGCCCGAGGTGGGTCATGACCCGCCGAGATGGCCGCCCCGACGAGGCGCTCAGGAGGTGCCGCTCAGGAGGTGCCAAACACCTCGTTACGGCCGCTGACGTGACCCCGAAGCGACGCCTCAACCGGCCGGGGCGACTCGGTTTCCCCCAGGGCACGCGGCGGGACGGAGCTCTGTGGTACGAGCCGTCCGTCCAGGATGATCGAGGCCCGCGGACTCTCCAAGCGCTACGGCGAGGTGGTGGCAGCCTCCGACGTGAGCTTCACCGTCTCCGCCGGGGAGGTCGTGGGGCTCCTCGGCCCCAACGGCGCCGGCAAGACAACGGTCCTCCGGATGCTGGCCGGAGTGCTCACCCCCAGCACGGGTGACGTTCGCGTCGCAGGGCACGGGATTGAGGCCGAGGCCTTCGAGCTAAAACGGTCGCTCGGCTTTCTCACCGGTGACACCGCCCTCTACCAGCGCCTCACACCTCGCGAGGTGCTGCAGTACTTCGGCCGCCTCCACGAGATTCCGGAGGCGGCGCTCGCCGCACGGGTCGAGGCGCTGGTGGCCCGCTTTCGCCTCACCGAGTTTGCCGATCGTCCGTGCGGCAAGCTCTCCGCCGGCCAGAAGCAACGAGCGAACATCGCCCGCGCCTTCATTCACGACCCGCCGGCCCTCATCCTCGACGAGCCGACCACCGCCCTCGACGTGGTGACCGGACGTTTCTTGCTCGAGGCCTTCCGGGAAGCACGGACGGCGGGGAAGGCCATCCTTCTCAGCACCCACGTGCTCGGCGACGCCGAGGCACTCTGCGACCGCGTCATCCTGCTTCACCGGGGCAGGGTGCTCGACCAGGGCACGGTCGCCGAGGTGTGCACCCGGGCCGGCGCCCGGACCCTCACCGATGCGTTCCTCGCGCGAGTGGGGGACGAGGTCGCGGCATGAGGCCCCGCATCGTCCTTCACATCTTCCGCAAGGATCTGGTGGAGACGCTTCGCGATCGGCGGACCGTCGTGATGGCCTTCGTCGTGCCAGCGCTGATCTATCCGATGCTCTTCACCCTGCTCGGGTCGGTGGCCACCGACAAGCGCGGCGAGCTGGACCGCACGCGCGCCCGGGTCGCGGCCTGGGGGCCGGTACCGGCCAGCACCCTGAGCGCCATCGAGCAGCACGCCCGCGCAGACATCGTCGATCGCCGTGACCCGGCTCCCGCGGACCCGGAGTCCGAGGCCCGCAAGCTCGTGGCCGCGAGGAAGGTCCACGTGGTGCTGCTCACGGCAGCCCGAGCGTCGGGGCCGAGCATTCCCATCCGTGTGCTCGCCGACTCGACGGACGTGGACTCGGATGCCATGGAGCGTCGGGTCTCGCATGCCCTGACCGACCAGGGCGCGGAGCTCCTCCGTCAGCGGATGACGGCGCTCGGGCAGGACGCCTCGGCGGCGCTGCCGCTCGACATCAAGGAGGAGGACCTCGCGGACGCCGCGCGCCGTGGCTCGAGCTTCGCGGCCGCGCTCCTCCCCTACCTGTTGCTGGTCCTCCTGGCGACCTCTGGCTTCTACGCGGCCCTCGACCTGACCGCCGGCGAGAAGGAGCGCGGAACCTTGCAAACGCTCCTCACCGCGCCGGTGCGCTCGGTCGAGATCGTCGCCGGCAAGTACCTGGCGGTCCTCGCGCTCACCCTGGCGGCGACCGTGTGCAACCTGGGGTCGATCGCGCTCACTCTCTCGCGGGCCACGGCGGCGATGGAGAGGGGCGCGACCTTCTCGCTCGGCCTCTCGAGCGCCGGCGCCATCTTCCTCACAGTCCTTCCGGCGGCGCTGCTGATCGTGGCGCTCTTGATGGCGATCGGCGTGCTCGCCCGGAGCTATCGCGAGGGGCAGACCTACCTGATGCCCCTTCTGCTCCTGGTGATGCTCGCCGGGTTCGCGAGCTTCCTTCCCGGTGCGCAGCTCTCGGCGGGCACGGCGCTGGTGCCGCTCCTCAACGTGACCTTGCTGGTGCACGACATCCTCGTCGGCAAGGCGGGGGCGACCCAGGTGATGGTGGTCTGGGCGGTGAGCCTCGCCTGGGCCGTGCTGGGGATCCTTCTCGCCGCACGCGTGTTCCAGACCGAGCAAGTCCTGCTCTCGGGCGAAAAGCCCTGGCGCGACGTCTTCGCTCCGGGCACCCGCTCCGGTCGGGGGCTGACGCCGGGCAACGCGCTGGCGTTCGCGGCGATGCTCGTCGTGCTCACCTTCTACGGCTCGGTACTCATCGAGCGGCGTGGGGGGATCGCGGCGCTCATCCTCGTCTCGCAGCTCGGGTTCTTCCTGATTCCGTCGCTGCTCTGGTGCCGGATCTTCCGGGCTCCGCTGGCGGAGACCCTCCAGCTGCGCTGGCCAACCCGACGTGGATGGGCGGCGACTTTCCTGCTCGCTGCCGGAGGCTGGAGCGTCGGGGCGATGGTCTGGCAACAGCTGCTGCGCTTTCCCGGAGCGCGGGCCTACTCCGACTGGCTGGGCGAGCTCCTCGGCAAGCAGGGGCAGCTCGGGCTCGGCACGGCCCTGCTCCTGGTGGCGCTCCTGCCGGCGATCGCCGAGGAGGTGACGTTCCGGGGGGTGGTGCTGGCGGGGCTACGCCGGAGTGGCTCCCGCTTCATCGCCATCGGCGGTAGCGCGCTGGTGTTCGGGCTCTTCCACGTGAACCCGTACCACGTGGTGGCAGCCTTCGCGGTGGGCCTGCTCCTCGGATGGGTGGCCCTGGAGAGCGGGAGCCTCCTTCCGGGGATCCTCATCCACCTGGTGAACAACGGCGCGCAGGTGCTGCTCGACCGGATTCCCGGCCTGGCCGAGCGGCTCCACTCACCCGTGATCGCGGCGCTCGCGCTCGCGAGCACCGCGGCCGGGGCGTTCCTGGTGCGAGGCAGCCGCCGGCCAACGGCTGAGCCGCCGGCAGACTCGGTGTCCGTGTCGCTCGCTACGCCGCGCTAGAAGGTGAACCGTGCGGCGATGCCGCCCCCGCCCGGACCGAAGACCGGAGCGATGGAGACCTTTGGCTCCGAGACGGCGTTCAGCCGCTTCACGAGATTCTTGTTGTAGCCGTCGGCCAGCTTCGCGGTCTCCTCGGGGGTCGTCACCATGTCCGGCGTGAGCGCGGCGATGGTGAGCAATAGACCTCCGACCACGACGCCTCCGCCAATGAGCAAGGCACCGTAGAGGCTGCTCTTCTGGGCGCTGTCGACGCACCGGTTGTAGCTGGCGACGCCCTGGGCGAAGCATGCCGGGTCGTTGAGGTTCTGGGCGTTGCCGCTCACCCAGATTCCGGAGGCGACGCCGGCGGCGAAGGTCAGGAACGAGAACCCGTAGAGGATGCCGCGCTCACCCTTCTTCGCCTCGGAGGACGCGGCGAGATCGCCCCGGCCGACGAGCCGATAGAACTCGACGGCGCTCAGCTGGCGCGCTCCGTTCTGCGTGTAGACCTCCGTCTTGTGAGGACGGACGCGCAGCATGTCGCGGTAGTAGACCTCACGCGCGAGCCCGGCCGCGGGGAGGTCCTCCTGGACGGCCTTCCCCGGCTGCGTGTCCACCGATTGCGTCGGAGCGGCCGAGGGTGCCTGCTGCACCGGAACAGCGCCGGGGGGCAGCAGCGGCTTGGCCGGAGCGGTCTGGACTGCAGGCGCCGCGGGTGCAGCCGCGGGTGCAGCTGGCGCGGCTTGAGGTGCGGCGAGGGGAGCGGCGACGGCGGCGCCAGCTGCGGCAGGAGGCGCGTATTGCTGGACGGGCGCCGGTGCCGGGGCGGTGTACTGCGGCGCCGCCTGTGGCGCGGGAGCCGAATACTGCGCCGGCGGTGCCTGCTGTGGCGCCACGGCCGGAGCAGGAGCCGGCGCGGCAGGAGCGGCGAGGGCAGCTCCGGTGGCGGCGCCCGCAGCGCCTGCTGCGGCGGGCGCGTACTGCTGCGGCGGGGCGTACTGCTGGGGTGGTGCCGCGTACTGCTGCTGCGGTGGCGCGGCATACTGCTGCTGGGGCGGGGCTGCGTACTGTTGCTGGGGCGGGGCTGCGTACTGTTGCTGGGGTGGCGCCGCGTACTGCTGCTGCTGGGGCGGCGCCGCGTACTGCTGTTGCTGGGGCGGGGCGGCGTACTGCTGGGGCGGCGCGGCCTGGGGCGCAGGAGCCGCCTGCTGCGGGGCCGGAGCGTACTGAGCCGGAGCCACCTGGGCTGCCGCGGGAGGTGCGGCGTACTGCTGGGGCGGCGCGGCCTGCGGTGCCGGCGCGTACTGCGGCGCAGGGGCAGGTGCGTACTGCGCGGGCGCCACCTGAGCCGGCGTCGGCGCGGGCGCGTACTGCTGAGGCGCTGCCTGCGGCTGCGGACTCCACTGCGGCGGAGCCTGCTGCCGGGCCAACGCGAGTGAGGAAACCAGAAGACCCAAGACACAACCGAGCCGACCCTGCATCGTCGCCTCCACGCGAGCGGCGCTCCCCTCGTGCCGCCCGGGAACCCCCCAGGGTCCCGCATGATCCTCGGGCGGGCCTTCTTGTACCAGCCCGCCGAAGGTGGCCGGCCGCCAGCCCGGCAAGAGATTCGACACTCGGAGAAGGGATTCGTTGCAATGCTTTGGGTGCCGAAATCGCCGTTCCGGTCGACCGGGCGACGGACCGGTGCTGGGTGGGCTCCTCAGTCCGCGGCGGCGGCCGGTGCTTCGGCGTCGAGACGAGCCTTCTCGGCCACGATCAACCCCCGGACATGGTCCCGGAAAGCAGGGACATTTCCCGCGAAGGTGCGCGGATCCACGGGGGGAAGTACCCGGACCCGGCATCGGGCGGTGCCCCGGAGGACCCAGCCGTGCTTGGGAAGCACATCGCCGGTTCCGCTGAGGGTGATGGGGATGAGTGGCACCTGCCGCTCGGTGGCCATCCGGAAGGCTCCGTCCTTGAAGGCCTTGACCTGGCCATCCGGCGAGCGGGTGCCCTCGGGAAACAGGAGGACGGGAACGCCGCGGGCGAGCCAGGCATCGCACGCCTTGACCATGGCCGCGATGCTCTCCTTGTCCCCCCGGACCAGCGGCACATACCGGTTGAGTCGCATGTTCCAGCCGATGAAGGGGATGCGGAAATTGCTCGCCTTTGACACCCACTTGAAGGGCCGCCACAGACCGAAGAGGACCAGGATGTCGGCGAGCGATGCGTGGTTGGAGACGAGGACGGCGCCTCCACGCCAGGGCAGGTGCTGTCGCCCCTCCACCCTGAGGCGCCAGAAGGGGTTGCTCCAGAAGAAGAGTTGGCCCCAGAAGCACGTGTACAGGTGAAGGACGCGGCCGTTGCGGTCGAACGGAAGGGTCAGCAGCCAGACCACCGCTGCTCCGGCGAACAGGGGAACGCAGCCGAGGGCGAGGTAGGCCCAGAAAAGGGCGGAGAAGATGGCGCGCATCGGCGGCGGTCAGCGCTTCTGCGGCCTGCGTGCCATGACGCGGCGGACCTTAGCACCGCGGGGTTGGCCACCCAGAGGAGAGTCGGCGCGGTTCCGTGGGTTGCAGCGGCGCTGCGAGCCGCCTCGCCTCGCCCCTAACGAGGTGTTTGGCACCTCGAATGAGCGCGGAAGGGTTGAGCCTTCTTCGTTCGCAAGGGCTTCGCGATCGTCTCTACCCGGCCGTCACGAAACGTCCCGCATCGTCCGATTCTCGCGACCGATGCGTCCGCCGGGGCCGACAAGATCCGGCCACGAGGCAACCCGAAGCAGCGCTTCGGTCCCCCTTGACGCGGACTGCACCGGCGTTCAGGAATGCGGGCATGGCCGCGCCGCAGCTCCCGTTCCAGTTCGCGTCCGCTGCGAAGGCGTTCGATCCGGCGCTCGGCGCCTTCCACCCGCTCGTCCAGCGCTGGTTCCGTTCGACGCTGGGCGCACCGTCCGACCCTCAGAGCCGAGGGTGGCCGCGCATCCAGGCCGGGGAAGACGTCCTCATCGCGGCGCCAACTGGGTCCGGAAAGACGCTGTCGGCGTTCCTGGCCGCGCTGGACCGGCTGCTGCGGCTCGCTCTGGAGAACCGCCTCGAGGACCGGACGTCGGTCGTCTACGTCTCGCCTCTCAAGGCGCTCGGCAACGACGTTCAGAAGAACCTCCTCGGACCGCTTCAGGCCATCTACGAGCTCGCGGCGCAGGAGGGCCTTTCCCCCGAGCCCATCCGGGTCCAGGTCCGGACCGGCGACACGCCTGCCAGCGAGCGGGCGCAGATGCTCCGCCGGCCGCCTCACATCCTCATCACCACCCCAGAGTCGCTCTACCTGGTCCTCACCGCCACTCGCGGCCGCGAGACGCTTCGGCACGTCGAGACGATCATCGTCGACGAGATTCACGCGCTGGCCCGGGACAAGCGTGGCAGCCATCTCGCGGTCTCGCTCGAGCGGCTCAAGGCCCAGGTTCGCCGGCGCCCGCAGCTGATCGGCCTCTCGGCGACCCAGAAGCCGGTGGAGACCTTCGCCTCGTTTCTCACCGGGCGCCCGGAGGGGTGTGCGGTGGTGCAGGTTGGCCATCTGCGGAAGTGGCAGCTGACGCTCGAGACGCCCGAGGACGACCTGAGCGCCGTCGCCACCCACGAGATGTGGGGCCAGATCTACGACCGGCTCGTGCAGCTCACCTCCGAGAACCGGACGACACTGATCTTCACCAACACCCGCAAGCTCGCCGAGCGCGTGGCCCATGACCTCGGAAACCGTCTGGGGCCCGGAACCGTGTCGGCACACCACGGCAGCATGGCGCGCGAGCTCCGGCTCTCGGCCGAGGAGAAGCTCAAGCGGGGTGAGCTCCGGGCGATGGTGGCCACGGCCTCGCTCGAGCTCGGCATCGACATCGGCGCGGTGGACCTCGTCGTGCAGCTCGGGAGCCCTCGGGGGATTGCGCTCTTCTTGCAGAGGGTCGGCCGGGCCGGTCACTCGCTGCATGGGGTGAGCAAGGGCGTTCTCTTCGCCCTCACCAGGGACGAGCTGGTCGAGTGCACGGCGCTGCTCCGTGCGGTGCACGAGGGCGAGCTCGACGCGGTGAGGATTCCCGAGGCTCCGCTGGACGTGCTGGCCCAGCAGATCGTCGCGGCCTGCGCGGTGGATGCCTGGGACGAGCGTGCACTGTTCGCCCTGGTGAAGCGAGCGTGGCCGTACCGCGACCTCGCCTGGGACACGTACGCGCAGGTACTTCAGATGCTCGCCGAGGGCGTGAGCGAGCGGCGTGGGCGCATGCGCGTCCACCTCCATCGGGACCGGGTCCACCACGTGCTCCGGGCTCGGAAAGGGGCCCGGCTCACCGCGCTCATGAACGGCGGCGCGATCCCGGACACGTTCACCTATCCGGTGGTCGCCGAGCCGGACGGCCGGCAGGTGGGGACCCTGGACGAGGACTTCGCCGTGGAGATGAACGGCGGGGATGTCTTCCTCCTGGGGAGCACCAGCTGGCGAGTCCAGGGGCTTCGAGCCGGCGTCGTGCGGGTCGAGGATGCGCGAGGCGCGCCGCCGAGCGTGCCGTTCTGGCGCGGAGAGGCGCCCTCCCGGACCGACGAGCTCTCGGCAGAGGTGGGACGGCTCCGTGACGAGCTGCTCGAGCAATCGAACGCTGGTGAGTGGCTGTCGCGCCTCGGGATCGGGGCGAGGGACGGCGAGGCGCTCGCGGAATACCTACGGGCCAGCCGTCAGGTGCTGGGAGCGCTGCCGAGCGCGCGCACCGTGATCGCGGAGCGATTCTTCGACGAGGCTGGAGGCATGCAGCTCATCCTCCACGCTCCCTTCGGAGGGCGAATCAACCGTGCATGGGGACTGGCGCTGCGCAAGCGCTTCTGTCGCTCCTTCGACTTCGAGCTCCAGGCAGCCGCCACGGACGATGGAATCCTGCTCTCGCTCGGGGAGCAACACAGCTTCCCGCTCGCCGACATCTTCGATTTCCTGCATCCGGACACGGTCGAGTCGGTTCTGGTCCAGGCGGTCCTGCAGGCGCCGCTGTTCGGAACGCGATTCCGGTGGAGCGCGACGCGGGCGCTGGCTCTCACGCGCTTCGAGACCGGTGGCCGCGTTCCACCCCACATCCAGCGCGCGCGGGCGGAGGACCTGCTGGCCGCGGTGTTCCCGGAGCAGGTCGGGTGTCAGGACAACCACGGTGGTGCCGAGGTCGAGCCCCCGGACCACCCGCTGGTCAACGAGGCCCTGAGGGATTGCCTCACCGAGGCGCTCGACGTCGAGGGTCTCAAGCGTGTGCTCCGGGCACTCCGGGCGGGCGAGATCCGAACGCTGGCGCGAGACCTCCCGGAGCCGTCGCCGCTGGCGCATGCGCTGCTGAACTCACAGCCGTACACCTTCCTCGACGACGCGCCGCTGGAGGAGCGCCGGGCGCGAGCCGTCCAGGTGCGCCGGTCGCTTCCCGCCGACGATGCAGCGGGGCTCGGTGCGCTGGACGCGTCTGCGATCGAGCAGGTGGTCGCCGACGCCCGTCCTCTGATCCGGGATGCGGAGGAGCTGCACGACTGGCTGCTCACCGCGGTGCTGGTCCCGGCAGAGGGCGTGCCGCCGCACCTGCTCGCCGAGCTGGTCGCGGCCGGCCGCGCGGCGAGACTCACCGTCTCGGCCGTGGACGGATCGGAGTCCCGTAACGAGGTGTTTGGCACCTCGAGGCGCGAGTTCATCGTCTGCGCGGAACGGCTCCTGCATGTCCACGCGCTGTTTCCGGACGGGGTCCTGACACCGGCACTTGTTCCGCTGGCGGGGGATTCCACGGTCGATCGGGAGGCGGCGACGCTTGCGGTGGTCCGGGCGCGTATGGAAGTCGCGGGTCCTGTCACCGTGGCTGGACTGTCTCTGGCCCTTGCGCTCTCGACGGACGACGTGACGCTCGCGCTTCACAGACTCGAATCTGAAGGACAGGTTCTTCGTGGCACCTTCCGGCCGGGCTCGGAGGAACTCGAGTGGTGCGATCGTCGCCTGCTCCAGCGCATCCACCGGCTCACGGTGGGGCGGCTCCGCAAGGAGATCGAGCCGCTCTCGGCGCAGGACTTCATGCGCTTCCTGTTCCGATGGCACCACCTGGAGCCGAGTGATGCGCTGGGAGGCCAGGGCGGTCTGCTCCGCGCCGTCTCGCTACTCGAGGGATGGGAGGCGCCGGCTGCGGCCTGGGAGCAAGTGCTCTTGCCCGCGCGAGTTCGCGGGAACGTCGCGGAGCTGCTCGAACGGGCTTGCTGGAGCGGAGAGGTCGCCTGGGGTCGTCTGAGCTTGCGGGAACCGCGGGTTGTCGGGCCTCGACGAGGTGCCGAGGTTGAACCGCCCATCGCACGCGCGCTCAGGCCAGGCCGCACTGCGACGCTGACCTTCGTCCGGCGCTCGGAGCTCGAGTCGCTCCTCGCAGCCGCCCGATGGGACGCGACGCTTGACTGGCCCGAGGACCTCGTTGAGTCCAGTCGAGCCGTGGCCGAGGTCCTCGGCCGGCGGGGAGCCTGCTTCTTTCGCGAGCTGGTGTCCGGTTCGGGCCTGTCGATCGAGACGGTCGAGGATGCCCTCTGGGATCTGCTCGGCCGAGGTCTCGTGACGGCAGACGCGGTCGACAACCTTCGCGTGCTCCTCAGTCCGAAGCGGCGGCGGCAGCAACGTGCACTCAAACGTGGTGGTCCAGGGCGATGGTCGCTGCTGCGTTCCGAGCAACCGACCAGCGAGGAAGAGCGCCTCGCCTGCACGGGTCGCCTGTTTCTCGCCCGCTGGGGCATCGTCTTCCGGGACATCGTGGTGCGTGAGCCGCTCGCCCCGCCCTGGCGCGAGCTGGTTCGCCACTACCGGCGTCTCGAGGCACGGGGCGAGGTCCGTGGCGGCCGATTCCTCGCCGGCGTTGGTGGCGAGCAGTTCGCAGTGCCCGACGCAGTCGAGGTGGCGCGGGCGATCCGCCGCTCGAAGCCGAACGGCCAGCGAGTCGAGATCGCCGGCACGGATCCTCTCAACCTGACGGGCATCGTGACCCCCGGCGTCCGCGTGCCCGCTATGCTTGGGCAAAAGGTCGTCTACGTCGATGGTGTTCCGAGTTCTGCGGAGTCCGTCGATGTGGACGAAGAATCCGCGCTCGCGTCCTGAACGGATCCCGGACTGAAGCGACTCCGGTCGAGGTCTGGCTCCTCGGTCCGGGTGCTCTTTCGCTCGGTACTCGCCCAGGTGCCAAACATCTCGTTCGCTCGGTCTCTGAGCGCTGGCCTGAGTCCTGCTGATGAGCTCCTCCAGACGGGAGGCGATCATTATGGCGAGACCAATACGGATGCTGAACGCGTTTGAGATCTTCTTTGTGACCGTACGTTGCTACCAGCGCCGGTATCTTCTCCGTCCGTCCAGTGACACGAACGAGCTGCTTGGTGGCGTACTGGCGCGGGCGGTTCGTCTTCATGGAGTCGAGCTCTTCGCCTTCAGCATCATCTCCAACCACATCCACCTGCTCGTTCGCGCGCCGCGCGGCAATCTCCCAAAGTTCATGCAGTACCTAGCGACGAACGTTTCGAAGAAGGTGGGGAGGCTCGTGCACTGGGGTGGAAGCTTCTGGGGACGGCGCTACGCCGCAGAACCGATCCTGGATGAACCCGCCCTGCTCGAGCGTCTGAGGTACGTTCTCTCGCACGGCGTGAAGGAAGGCCTCGTTCGTCGTTGTCGCGACTGGCCGGGTCTGAGCTGCTTGCCGTTGCTGGTCGATGGCCAGCCGAGGTCCTTTCGCTGGTTCGACTGGAGCCGTCGTTCGAGTGGAAACGCTCGTCGGGCCAGGCGCTCGCTCCTCGACGAGCGCTGGGCTGAGAACGAGGAGCTTCGGCTGACCCCGCTCCCCAGTCCTGGCCTGCAGAACCGGGAGGCCCTTCAAAGGTTTCTCCGCCGCACTGTCAGGGCCATCGAGGAACAGGCTTCCCGAGAGTTTCCCACCGTTCTCGGGAGGTCAGGAGTCTTGAGACAGCGGCCCCACACGAGGCCGTCGCCAGCGTTGAAGCGCAAGCCGCGTCCGCCATGCCACACGTCGAACCCGGAGCTGCTCACAGGCTTCCGTGAGCGCTATCGGAGCTTCGTCGAGGAGTATCGAAAGGCATCGATACGGTGGAGGAATGGCGATCACACCGCCGCGTTCCCCGAAGGGGCTATCAAACCGTTCGTCTGGCCAAGTTCCCAGGCAGTGCCGCTCGCCGCATGAACTGAGAAGCCGGACGGATACAGACGAAGGTAGAGAGCTCGTCGGTGTGGGGCGAAGTCACGTCTCGAAAGCCCTCCTGAATCTTCCACGCGGGCCCAGCGCTCCGACCGCAGTATCCGAGCAACCTCAGGAGCAGCCGTTTCAGCGCGCTACTGAGCGTCCCGGGCGTCCGCGCCGCCGTCCGTGGTCGAAAAGCGTTCGCGAACATTCGCCGCCGTTGCCACCCTCTACGCAAGCGCGGCCACGGTTACAAGAGGTGCTTACAAGAGGTGCCAAACACCTCGTTACGGACCAGCCCGTTCCGCTAGCCCGCGTGCCGCGTCAACAGCTCGAGTAGGTCGTCCGTCTCGAACGGCTTCTGCAAGACGCCCACGACTCCCGGAGCATGCTCGAGGTGCGTCACCGCTCTGTCAGCCGACATCAGGATGACCCGAAACCGTTCACGGTCGGGTCGACCCTGCAGCGCGTCGAGAAAGGACAGTCCATCCATTCCGGGCATGCGCAGATCCAGCAGCACCAGGTCCGGCGAACCAGGTCGATCCAGCGACCCGAGGGCTGCGCGCGCCGTCGACATCTGGGTCACCGCGTGCCCCTCGGCCTCCAGCACCTCCGCGATGGACTCGCGGATGTCCTTGTCGTCCTCGACGACCAGCACGGCAACCATCTCCGTTGGGTAGCACGCCCCCCGAGCGTCCGCCCGTGAATCCATGCACGGTACAACCCGGCGAATGTGCCCGGCAGCCCCGGATCCGTCTCAGCGTCCGTAACTGCTGCGCAGCATGAAGAAGATGACCACTCCGGTCACCGAGACGTACATCCAGATTGGCCAGAGCACGCGCGTCACTCGCCGATGACGCCGGAACTCCCGCCGGAGCGCGAACCAGAACGCGGTCAGCGCGAGCGGGACCACCGCGGATGACAGCACCACGTGCGTCGCCAGCACCGCGAAGTACACGACCCGGATCGGCCCGGTCCCCGCATAGCGCGTGTCACCGTGGACGGCGTGGTAAGCGAGGTAACAAGCGAGAAACAACGACGACGCGACGAAGGCGCCAACCATGAAGACCCGGTGGACGCGCATTGACCCACGCCGGATCGCTACCCATCCCGCAAACAGGAGGAGCGCCGCGGTCGCGTTCAAGGAAGCGTTCACCGCCGGGAGGAAGCGGAGATCCGTCCCACCGCTCCCCGCTCCTCGGCGAACCACCAGCAACCATCCCAGGAGCAGCACCGCCGCCACCGATACCACCGCGTTGAACACGAAGAACCGCCGATCCGCGGCCGGATCCGGGGCTCGAGACGAGGCCGACGTCAGATCACGCATCCCGAGCAGGCGCTAGCACACTCGACGAGCCGGTTGGACCGCTCAGGGCTTGAGCTCGGGCAGGCGCTGCTTCCCGGCAAGCGCCGGCCCGAACAGATCGCCTCGGTCACGCAGCCGCGCGGGCACGGTCCGGATGTTGAGCGTCCCGGGGTCGAGCCGCACGTCCACCTCGTCCCACTCCAGCGGCGTCGAGACCGGCGCGCCTTCCACTGCGCGGATCGAGTACGGGGCGACCATCGTCTTCAGCCGCCCGTTCTGGAATGCGTCGAGATACAGCCGGCCTCGCCTCCGGTTCAGCGCGCGCTCCGTCGTCGCCTGATCCGGGAACCGCGCAGCCATTGCTCCGGTGATGGCCTCCGCGAACGCGAGCGCCTGAGCATGCGTGTGCCCCGGCCCGAGCGGCACGAAGACGTGGAGCCCGCGCTTCCCGGAGGTCTTCGGCACCGAGTGCAGCTTCAGCTCGTCCAGCAGCCCCTTCAGCGCCTTCGCCAGCGGGATGATCTGCTCCCAGCCGGTGGCCGGGTCGAAGTCGAACGCCACCCAGTCGGGGTTCTCCACCGTCGCGGCGCGGCTCGACGTCATGTGGAGCGTCAGCGCCGACTGGTTCGCGAGCCACGACACAGTCTCTGGCCTGTCCACGATGATGTGCTCGAGCGGATGGTCGACGTGCTGCACCGAGACTCGCGAGATCCACGGCGGCGCGCTCGTCGCCCCCTGACGGAAGATGCCGGGCTTGCCGATTCCCTGCG
>CAZDSB010000361.1:0-2588 GCA_964507515.1 uncultured Myxococcaceae bacterium | reverse complement strand
CTGACGGAGCCGGAGCGTTGCCGGCGACCGCGCCCGCATCGACCGCACCCGCGGTGTGTGGAGGCGCCGGGGTCGGCGCGAACCACGTCATGTACACGGCGGTCAGCAGGAAGATGAGCCCGAAGGCCACCGCTGTGCGTTTCGAGGATTGGTTCTCCACGGAGTTCAGATCCTCCCTGGGCGGGGCGGGACGGGGTCGAGCCCCCCGGGGTTGAAGGGATTGCACCGACCGAGTCGGCGAATTGCGAGCAGGAAGCCACGGAGCGGGCCGTGCTCGTGGAGCGCTCCCAGCGCATAGGCCGAGCACGACGGATGGAACCGGCACGCCCGCGGCAGCAGCGGGGAGAGGGTCCACCGGTAAAGGTGGATGGGCAGGGAGAGCAGGAAGGCGAGCAGCTTCAACGGAGACTTTTCTCTAACGCGGACAGCAAGGCGTCCGCGGCGCCCTCGAGCGTCGCGAAGCTGGCTTCCCTGGCACTCGGACGGGCCACCACCACCAGGTGCATTCCTCCTGGCCATCGGTCGCGCCGTTTGCGAAACAGCTCGCGCAGCCGACGTCGAACGGCGTTCCGCACCACCGCCGTTCCCACCTTGCTCGACACCGTGAGTCCGAGCCGGGACTTTCCGTCCGGGCTCGGCGCCACCAGACCCACCAGCGGTCCAGCAGCCACCTTCTTCCCCCGTTCCTGGACCTCCAGGAAGTCGCGGCGTTTGAGGAGGCGGACCTCCCTGGGGAACGCCTCTCGCAACCCTACTTCTTGGCCGCGGACACGGCCAGCCGCTTGCGGCCCTTGGACCGGCGGCGACGGAGCACGTCCTTGCCGGCGCGGGTGCTGTTCCGCTTCCGGAAGCCGTGGGTCCGGTTGCGCTTCAACTTGGACGGCTGGTACGTGCGCTTCGACACGGGGGGGAGACTCCGTCAATGAACGCGATGAGCGACTGGGAGGGCGCGCGCATAACCCAGGCCTCGCGATCGAGTCAATGAGGGTGGTCGAACGGATCGGCGAGCAGGCGTCACGAGCCGCGCTGTTTTTTGATCCCCAACCGGCCGCGGGAAGTCGTACAACACGCCCCCCGCCCCAGCACCACAGGACCGGTTGGTTCCCTTCGAGGTCGCCTCTCGTGTCGGCTTCTCCCGAGCAGTCGCCCGTGCCCGCAAGCGCCGATGAACTCTGGGAAAAGACTCTCGCCCTGCTGCGGGATGACGGCAAGTCCTATGCCCTGACCTGGCTGGACCGCATGCAGGCGCTGGAGGTGAAGGACGGAACGCTCATCCTCGGCGTGCCGGACCGCTTCTTCCGCGACTGGGTGGACGACCACTACCGGCCACTGCTCGAGGACGCGATCACCCGTGTGCACGGTGGAACGATGGGCCTCGGCTACGAGGTGGTGGGGACCTCTCGGACGGACGACTCGGGTCCGGCAGCGAGCTCCGGACGCGGAGGTCCCTCGGCGCCGAGGCCGCCGCGCCTGAATGAGCGCTTCACCTTCGTGAACTACGTGGTCGCGGAGAGCAACCAGCTCCCGGCGGCAGCGGCCGCTGCCGTCGCCGAGGGCCCCGGGCGCGCCTACAACCCGCTCTTCATCTACGGCGGCACCGGCCTCGGGAAGACGCACCTGCTCCACGCGGTCGGCAACGCCATCTTCTCCAAGAACCCCGCGGCGAGGATCGTCTACCTGTCGAGCGAGGAGTTCACGAACGAGTTCGTGGAGAGCGTGCGCGATCACAAGATGACGGAGTTCCGCCGCAAGTTCCGCGACGAGTGCGACGTCCTCTTGATCGACGACATCCAGTTCCTCGGAAAGCGCGAGGAGACGCAGAAGGAATTCTTTTACACGTTCAACGCGCTCCACGAGATGTCGAAGGCGATCGTCCTCACCTCGGACGCGGTGCCGGCGGAGATCCCCGGCCTGGAGGACCGGCTGCGCAGCCGGTTCACCATGGGCCTCATCACCGACATCCAGGAGCCGAACTACGAGACCCGCGTCGCGATTCTGAAGAAGAAGGCGGAGGCGGACGGATTCGATCTCCCCGACAACGTCTGCCACTTCATCGCCAAGCACGTGCAGAAGAACGTGCGCGAGCTGGAAGGCGCGCTGATCAAGATCTCGGCGGTCCACAGCCTCACCGGGCAGCCGGTGACGGAAGAATTCGCAGCTCAGGTCCTGCGGGACATCCTTCCCGCCCAGCGGCCGATCGACATCGACCACATCCAGCGAGAGACGGCGCGCTTCTACAAGGTCGCGGTGGAAGAGCTCCGCGCCGACCGGCGAACCAAGCAGCTCTCGCACGCGCGGCAGGTGGCGATGTACCTCGCCCGGAAGCTGACCCGGAGCTCGTTCCCGGAGATCGGCGCACGGTTCAACAAGGACCACTCCACCGTCATCTCGTCGGTCCGCAAGGTCGAGCGGCAGCGCGAGGTCGACGCCAGCATCCGCAAGGAGCTGGACGAGCTGGAGAGCAAGCTCGGGCCGGGCTGAGATTCCGCCGCCGGCACCACGGTTCTCCATCCTCCTCCACAGTGTGGAGATGTTGGTCGTTTCCGGTGGGTACCCTGTTGGTGCGCGGTGCGGTCTTGTTCCGCCTG
>CAZDSB010000360.1:0-3099 GCA_964507515.1 uncultured Myxococcaceae bacterium | reverse complement strand
CGTGGGCCTGCATCCGGATGCGGTCCCCGAGGATGGCGCCGCCGCTGAAGGGGCTGGTCGGGTCGACCGCGAGGACTCCCACCTTCTGCCCGTGGGCGCGGAACCGGGCCACCACCCGGTCGGTGAGGGTCGACTTCCCTGCCCCGGGCGAGCCTGTGATCCCGAGGACGTAGGCCCGGCCGGTGCGGGGGAAGAGCGCTTGGAGGTCGGCCGTCGCGGCGGGGTCCTCGTCGTCGATGCGGCGCATGAGCCGGCTCGCGGCGCGCACCTCTCCGGCGAGGACCCGGTCCACGAGGGAGTCGGTGCTCACGCCTCGTCCCCCTCGAGCCACGAGATGTCGCCGGGCGTGATGCCGAGGGTCCGGCAGGCGACGTCCGCCACTCCCGGAAAGTCCTCGAGCTGGAAGTGCTCCGCCCACTTCTTCCCGTCCGGGCCGGCGAGGAGGCCCCGGAAGGTGCGGCCCCGCACCCGGGCGGCCACGAAGCGGTATCGCTCGCCGCGGACGGTGAAGTCGGTCACCAGCTCGAGCGTGCTCGTCCCGGGCACGCGCGCCGCCGGGCCGAAGCGCTCGGCCAGCTCCGCGTAGCCGATGCCGGTGCGGGGAGCGGCCGCGTCGCCGACGAGGCCGAGGAGGTATCCCTGCAGCGCGGTGGCATCCGGGAACTGCGCGACCGGGAAGGACGGGCCCACGTCGGAGCGGAGGAGCATGCCAGCCCGGTGCACCTGGAGGATGCGGAGCTTGCCCTGCTTGTCCGCCCCGAGCAGGAGGCGGAGCCCACCGATCTGCGCCTCGGCGTGGACCTCGAGGGAGCCTGGGTCCACGGAGGGCTGGAGCCCCAGCGCCTCCAGGCGGCTGGCCATCGGCTCGAGGCTGGCGACGTGCTCGTCGAAGCCGGCCAGCAGGCGGGCCTCGAGCTCGGGCGCCTCGGTCAGTGTGTCCACGGCGAGCGGGGGGAGGCCGACGAGCTCCGGTGGGTCCACCGGGATGAGCAGCGCCTCGGCCAGCGCCAGGGTCACTGCGGGCACGGTCCGCCGGGTCAGCGGGTTCACGACCGCGCGCTGAAAAGGGAGGACGACCTCGGGGCCGGCCACACCCTCCTGCACCGTGAGCCCGAGCTGCGCCAGCCGTTCCGCTTCCATCGACACCGGGGTCTCAGGCCTTGAGGAGCTCGCGGGAGATGACCGTCCGTTGCACCTCGCTGGTGCCCTCCCCGATCTCGCACAGCTTGGCGTCTCGCAGGTAACGCTCCACGGGGAACTCCCGGGTGTAGCCGTAGCCGCCGTGGATCTGCACCGCCTTGTTGCAGGCCCGGGTGGCGACCTCGCTGGCGAACAGCTTGGCCATGCTCGCCTCGCGGCCGTAGGGCCGGCCCCGGTCGGCGAGCACCGCCGCCCGGTGCACGAGGAGGCGCGCTGCCTGGAGCTCGGTCTGGATGTCGGCCAGCATCCAGCGGATGGCCTCGAAGTCGCCGATGGGCTTCCCGAAGGCGCGCCGCTCGCGGGCGTAACGCGTCGACTCCTCGAGCGCGCCGCGCGCCAGCCCGGTGGAGAGGGCGCCGATGGTGATGCGACCGCGGTCGAGGATCTGCAGCGTGTTGACGAAGCCCATCCCCTGCTCGCCGAGGCGCTGGGAGTCGGGCAGCTCGACGTTCTCGAAAATGAGCTCCCCGGTGTCCGAGCTGCGCATCCCGAGCTTGCCGTGGATGGCGCGCTGGCTGAACCCAGGCGTGCCCTTCTCGACGATGAAGGCGGTGATGCCCTTCTGCCGCCGATCGGCGTCGGTGAGGGCGAGGACCACGAACACCTGCCCCACCGTACCCTGGGTGATGAACATCTTGCTGCCGTTGAGCACCCACCGATCACCCCGGCGGACGGCCGTGGTCTTCATCGCCGCGGCGTCCGAGCCGCTGCCGGGCTCGGTGAGGCCCCAGGCACCGAGCCACTCGCCGGTGGCGAGCTTCGGCAGGTAGCGCGCGCGCTGGGCGTCGTTGCCGAACACGCGGAGGTGGCTCGTGCCGAGCCCGTTGTGGCTAGCCACGGTGAGCGCGAGGGAGCCGTCGTACCGGGCGATCTCCTCGACGGCGACGGCGACCGCGAGGCTGTCCATCGCGGCGCCGCCGAAGTCCTCGGCCACGAGGATGCCGAGCGCGCCGAGCTCGCCGAGCCCCTTCACCACCTCGGCGGGAAACTTCTCCTCGTGGTCCCACTTCCGGGCGTGCGGCTTGACGTGCTCCTCGCAGAAGTCGCGGAGCGAGGCCTGCAGGGCGCGGTGGCTCTCGGGGAGGGTCAGGTCCATTGGGCTCCCCTTTCTACACCGGCAGCACGCCGTGCTTCTTCACCGAGCGGGGCTGGAACCGCCGGGAATAGGCCTCCAGCCGGCGCTCCAGCTGGTCCCGGAGCTCGTCGCCGGGGACGACCTCGTCGATGATCAGCTCGGAGGCGAGCTTCAGGAGATCCACGTCGGCGCGGTACTCGTCCCGGAGCGCCTGGACGTAGGCGGCGCGCTCGGCCTCGGGCTTCTCCTGGATCTTGTTGAAGAACACGGCGTTGACCGCGGCCTCCGGCCCCATGACCGCGATCATCGCCTGGGGCAGCGCGAGGGTGACGTCGGGGCCGAAGCCGGGACCGGACATGGCGTAGAGGCCCGCGCCGTACGCCTTGCGGACGATGACCGAGATGCGGGGGACGGTGGCCTCGGACACCGCGGAGATCATCTTGGCCCCAGCGCGGATGATGCCCGCGCGCTCGACCTTGGTGCCGATCATGAAGCCTGGCACGTCGGCCAGGTACAGCAGCGGGATGTTGAACGCGTCGCAGAGCCAGATGAAGCGGGCGGCCTTGTCCGCCGAGTCGACGAAGAGGACGCCGCCCTTGTACTTGGGCTGGTTGGCGACGATGCCGACCGGTCGGCCGGCGATGCGCGCGAGGCCGGTGACGACCTCCTGGGCGAAGAGCTTCTTCACCTCGAAGAACGACCCGGCGTCGACGAGCTCGTTCACGAGCGCGAAGATGTCGAAGGGCTTGTTCTGGTCGGCCGGGATGATCTCGTCGACGCGCTTCCCCGAGCGCGCGGGTGGCTTCGCCTCTGCCCGGGGTGGC
>CAZDSB010000359.1:0-9880 GCA_964507515.1 uncultured Myxococcaceae bacterium | reverse complement strand
GACCATCGGCCTCGACGTGGCGATGCAGGCGACCATCCGCGCCTTCATCAAGCGATACAACGAGGAGCGCGGCGCCACGCTGCTCCTGACCAGCCACGACATGGACGACGTCGCCGCGCTCTGCCCGCGAGTGGTGGTCATCGACCGCGGGCTGCTCAGCTACGACGGCTCGCTCGACGAGCTGGCCCGCCGCATCCGCCCCGAGAAGCGGCTGGTCCTCCGCCTCGACGGGCCCGTGGATCGCGCCACGCTCGAGTCGGTCGGCCGGGTGGTGTCCACCGACGCGGCGGGCGTCGTCCTCCAGGTCGCCCAGGACGGGGTGAACGCAGCGATCTCCCGGGCCCTGTCGACGCTTCCCGTCCACGACCTCACCGTGGAGAACGCCCCGCTCGAGGAGGTGATGTCCGAGCTCTTCGCCCAGAGCCGCGCGGCCCGCAGCGAGGTGGAGGACGCCGCATGAGCGTCCGGAGCACCGTCCGCGCGCTGCCGACCCTCTTCCGCGTGGGCTTCGCCGAGATGGTCGCCTACCGCGCCGAGATGCTGGTCTGGGTCCTGGCCACCACCATGCCGCTGATCATGCTCGCCCTCTGGTCCGCGGTGGCGGGCGACGCGCCGGTGGGGCGATTCGATCAGCAGGACTTCGTCGCCTACTTCCTCGCGACCTTCATCGTCCGTCAGCTCACGGGGGCCTGGGTCGCCTGGCAGCTGAGCTTCGAGGTCCGCACCGGAACCCTGGCGATGCGGCTGCTCCGCCCCCTCCACCCGATGGTGTCCTACGCCGTGGAGAACCTCGCCGCGATCCCGCTCCGGATGGTGGTGGCGCTTCCGGTGGCGATCATCGCCCTGGTCCTCACCGGCGTGAGCCGGCTCCCGCGCGACCCGCTTCTCTGGGCCGTCTTCCTCGTGTCACTCCTCGGCGGCTGGCTCATCACCTTCCTCGCCAACGCGGCCATCGGCACGCTGGCGCTGTGGACCGGCAGCAGCGTCAAGCTCATGGACGTGTGGCTCGCGCTGTACATGGTGTTCAGCGGGTACCTCATCCCGGTGGAGCTCTTCCCGCCGCTCATCCGGGGCACCATCGAGGTCCTGCCCTTCCGGTACCAGATCGGCTTTCCGGTGGAGCTGCTCACCCGCGGGCTGGACCGTGCCGCGGCGCTGCGGCTGCTGCTCGGGCAGTGGATCTGGGTCGGCCTCTTCCTGCTCGGAGTGCGCGCGCTGTGGCGCAAGGGGCTCCAGCGCTTCGCGGCCTACGGCGGATGACGACGGCCGGGCGCTACTGGCGGCTCTTCCGCGTGCAGGTCCGGAGCTCGGTCCTGCTCGGGCTGCAGTACCGCGCGGACTTCGCGCTGGACGGGCTGGTCTCGCTGTTCTGGACGCTGACCGCCCTGGTTCCGCTCTTCACCGTCTACCACCTGCGAAAGAGCGTCGCCGGCTGGACCTTCGAGGAGGCGCTCGTCGTCACCGGATGGTTCACCTTGCTCGAGGCCATCCTCGAGGGCGCCATCAACCCCAGCCTCACCGCGGTGGTGGAGCACATCCGCAAGGGCACCTTGGACTTCGTGCTCCTCAAGCCGGCCGACGCGCAGTTCCTGGTCTCCACCGCGCGCTTCGAGCCGTGGCGCAGCACCAACGTCGTCACCGCGATCGTGCTCTGGGTCTACGCCTTCGTCCGGATGGGGCGGGCGCCGTCGCTCTCCGGCTCGTTCGCCGCGTTGGTGCTCCTCTTCGTCGCCACCGCGCTCCTCTACTCGCTGTGGATCCTGACCGTGAGCGCGGCCTTCTACGTGGTGAAGATCGACAACCTCACCAACCTCTTCAACTCGATCTTCGACGCCGCGCGCTGGCCGGTCGAGGTGTTCCGCGGCGTCATCCGCTGGCTCTTCACCTTCATCGTCCCGCTGGCGCTGATGACCACCTTCCCGGCGCAGGCCATGCTGGGTCGGCTTCCACTCACCGCCCTCGCGTGGTCGGTGGTGGGCGCCGGTGCGTTCGGCTGGCTGTCGCGGCGCGTCTGGCTCTCCAGCATCGCCCGGTACACCTCGGCAAGTAGCTAGGGTTCGCCGCCCCGCAACTCCCCCGGCCCACCCCGTGTTCGAGGTCGCACGAGGGGCGCACCCATCTCTGGGGTCCCCCGTCGGTACTCGCGCAGTCCATGAAAGAGGGAGTCATGAAGCTCGCACGTCATTCGTTCGTCGTGGCCGGCCTGTTCCTGGCGGCTGCCTGTGGCAGCAGCACCTCCGGTGGAGACGAGTTCCAGGCTGCGGTCCCCACCTTCTCCGGCTTGTCGGCCGAGGTCTCCGGAGCCTCGTCCGAGGACGCGAGCCTCACGACGAGCTCCGAGGCAGCGTTGATTGGGCCGGCGGCGACCGCCGACGTCCAGGCGAGCAACGGGCCGGACTGGCTCCCGAAGATCCGCGACGCGATCCGGAGCCTCAACCAGGGTCTCAAGGCCGCCTTCGAGCCGATCGAGAAGCTCGTGCTGACCAACGGTCCGTCGCAGACGCGCGGACAGGCCTACACCTACGGTCCGTACACCCAGAACGGCTACGACTACCTGCTCTCGGTCGTGCGCGTGGCCGGCAACCACTACGCCTGGAAGCTGCAAGTGAAGAAGTCGGGTGACGCCGACACGGCCTACGTCGCGTTCGCCGCGGGCACCACCTTCAAGGTCCCGAGCGACCAGGTACACCGTGGCCGCGGCACCATCGGCATCGACCTCGACGCGTACAAGACCGTGGTCACCACCTTCCCCGGCCAGGGCAAGCTGTTCGTCGCCTTCAGCCACCACGGCTTCGGGCCCTCGGCCGCAGACGCCGGCGTGACCGAGCAGAGCAAGACGCTCGTCTACGCGCTCCGGAACTTCTCCGCCGACACCGGCCAGTGGCAGCCGGTCGACGCCCTGTTCTACGGGCACAAGAACGGCTTCACCGGCGTGACCTCCGTGCGCGTCGCGGCCTACGCAGACATCCCCGAGATCCCGAACGACACTCCGGCGAAGGAGCTGCTGGTCGGCCGCGCCCGCTACAACGTCGGCGTGGGTGGTCGTGCCGAGGTAGCCATCGTCGGCGGCGACCTGGGGAACGAGGTCTTCTTCGGCCGCGAGTGCTGGGACCGCAGCGAGGCGCTGGTCTTCAAGGCGACCGCGCTCTGCAGCCTGGGCGAGGAGCCCGGCACGGGCAGCTGCACCTGGACGACGACCGGCGATCCCGCGGCCTGCCGCGTGGTGCTGGCGGACGGCGAGCGTGACCACTGCGACCCGTCGGACATCGACGACCCCAACCCCGATCCGGACGCGCCGGCGACCGACGTCCCGGGCGTGCCGACCACGATGCCCTCGGGCAACGACTGAGCAAGCTGCAGCTCTCCCCGGGGGCGGAGTCGCCCCGGGGACCTCTGAGGCCCTGACCGCGCCCCCCCGGCGGTCGGGGCCTTGGTCTTTGCGGGGACTGCCTGTTACACGGACCGGCCCGCCATGACGTCCGAGCTCGAACGGGAGGTTGCCCGCCGGCGCACCTTCGCCATCATCAGTCACCCCGACGCGGGGAAGACCACGCTGACCGAGAAGCTCCTTCTCTACGGCGGCGCCATTCACCTCGCGGGCAGCGTGAAGGCCCGCCGCGCGCGACGCCACGCGACCTCGGACTGGATGGAGCTGGAGAAGGAGCGTGGCATCTCGGTGACCTCGTCCGTGCTCCAGTTCGAGTACCGGAACCACGCGGTGAACCTGCTCGACACCCCGGGGCACCAGGACTTCTCCGAGGACACCTACCGGACGCTCTCCGCCGCCGACAGCGCGGTGATGCTCATCGACGCGGCGAAGGGCGTCGAGCCGCAGACCAAGAAGCTGTTCCAGGTCTGCCGCATGCGAGCCATCCCGATCTTCACCTTCGTCAACAAGCTGGACCGCTATGGACGGGCGCCGCTCGAGCTCATGGACGAGCTGGAGCAGGTGCTGGGCATCCGCGCCTATCCGATGAACTGGCCCATCGGCATGGGTCCGGAGTTCCGCGGCGTCTACGACCGCGCCGCGCGGGTCGTGCACGTCTTCTTCTCGGAGGGAACGCACGGCGAGGCCGAGGTCGGCGAGCGCAGCGTCTCGCTCGACGCGCCGGAGATCTCTGAGGTGCTCACCCCCGCCGAGCTGGCCCAGCTTCGCGAGGATGTGGAGCTCCTCGACGTGGGCGGCGACGCCTTCAGCCGCGACAAGAGCGACCGGGGGCAGATCACGCCGATGTTCTTCGGCTCGGCGATGACCAACTTCGGCGTGCGCCCCTTCCTCGATGCCTTCCTGGACCTCGCCCCGCTGCCGGCGGCGCGCGAGACCGACCGGGGTCCTCAGGCTCCGACCGCGGATCGCTTCAGCGGCTTCGTCTTCAAGATCCAGGCGAACATGGACCCCGCCCATCGCGACCGGATCGCCTTCGTCCGGGTGGTCTCCGGGCGCTACGTGAAGGGGATGAACGCCCACCACGTGCGGCTGGGGAAGTCGATCCGCCTCGCCAACCCGAGCCAGTTCATGGCGGCCGAGCGAACTGCGATCGAGGAGGCGTGGCCAGGCGACGTCATCGGCCTGTTCGACCCCGGGCTCTACCGGATCGGCGACACGCTGGTGGAAGGCGAGCCGTTCCGGTTCGACGGGGTTCCCCGCTTCTCCCCCGAGCACTTCGCGGTGGTGCGGAGCAAGGACCCGCTGCGGCGGAAGCAGGTGGAGAAGGGGCTCGAGCAGCTCAGCGAGGAAGGCACCATCCAGATCTTCCAGCAGCTGCAGATGGGGATGCGTGACCCGATCGTCGGCGTAGTGGGAGCGCTGCAGTTCGAGGTGCTTCAGTACCGGATCGAGCACGAGTACGGCGCGGCCATCGCGCTCGACCGGCTGCCGTACGCCCACGCCCGCTGGGTGGTGGGCGAGGGCTTCGAGCCGAAGACCTTCGACTGGGAGGGCAACCGCCAAACGGTCCAGGACCGCGACGGGCTTCCGCTGGTGCTCTTCCGGGACGACTGGGCGCTCGAGCACGCGCGCGAGAAGCATCCCGAGCTGAAGTTCCTCGCCGAGGCACCGCAGCTCCACGACGGGAAGCCGGGCTCGTCGGAGCGCGCCGCCTCTCCCTGAGTCACCGAGGCTTTCGGCGGCTCAGGCGATGCTGCGTTCGGTGGGGACCAGCGGCGCCGGCAGCATCACCGGCACCCTGTGCGGACCCCACGCCCGGGCTGGATCCGCCCAGAGCCAGCGAGGGGCGATCCGCATCTGCCCTGCCTCGTGGGTGAAGACCCGCGCCCGCCCCAGCTCGGTCGAGCAGCCGGCGTTGTAGAGCGCGAGCGGCCGGTGGGTGTCCGCGAACAGGTGGATCTCTCGCGGGACGTGGCGGTGGCCGTGCAGCACCAGGTCGCACCGGCCCTTCACCCGGTCCAGCAGCTCGCGGCCGAGCTGCAGCTCACCCGAGTACGGCAGCCGGAGGCGCTCGCTCATTCGCTCGAGCCAGCTCTCCACCGGCAGCTCCACCAGGTGGTGGTGCATCAGCACTGCGACCAGCGAGCTCTCCGGCGCCGCGTCGAGCGCCGCGTCCACCTCGTCCAGCATCCTGCGGGTCAGCTCGCCGTGGCAGGCCCAGTAGCTCCGGTTGTGCTCGGCGGTGGAGTCCACCAGGACGAGATAGAGGCCGGCGTGCTCCTCCACCGCGATTCGCCGGCCCTTCATCAGCGTTCGCCCGGCGTCGTCGCTCGTCCGGTCGTGGTTGCCCGGCACCACCGTCAGTCGGCCCTGGTGGCGCAGCGGCTCGAAGACGTCATGGAAGGTCGCCATCTCGACGTCGCGGCCGCGGTGGGTGATGTCGCCGGTGACAACGACGTGGTCGATCGAGGACTCCATCACCGCCTGGCACAGGGCCCGCGCCATCGCCTCGCGCGCCGCTCCCTGCCCGAAGTGCAGGTCCGAGAGATGCGCCAGGGTGTGCACGGTCATGCCCTGAGATCTGACATCAAGGCGGCGGCAGAGCCGTGGAGAGCCGGCAACTTCTCGGAGAAGCCGGTGACGTCGGGAGCCCTGGACGCCCGCGGCGTCGTGAGCGGCACCAGGCGGCTCCCGGCGTGCACCCGCAGCCGGTTCCCGCGCCAGACCACCGTTCGCGCGAACAGGCCGTGCACCCAGGTGAGGAAGAGCAGCAGATCCTTCACCCACCCCACGCCGAACGCCCGCCAGCTGAAGAGCTCGCGCCGGAGACGGCTGAACGCCACCGCGTCCAGCGTGGGCTTGAGCACCGCGCAGACCGCGAGCGTCGTCGCGGCGGCCCGGGTCGGGCGGAGGGCGTAGCCGATGACCGCCAGCGGGATGGGATTGAGGAGCGACTCGGCCAGGTAGGTGGGGAAGCTGATCGCCGTGCGATGGATGACGCTCCAGCGGAGATAGCGGCGGAAGAAGTGCCCGACGCTCTTCTCCACCGCGATGTTCCACACCGGCAGGCTGGACAGCGCGACCCCACCACCAAGCTCCTGGCGGATCCGGTTGCCGAGCACGTGGTCCTCGGCGAGCACGTTGGCCACCGACTCGAACCCCCCGAGCAGCTCGAGGTCCTGCCGCCAGAGCGCCATGGACTTCCCGACCACCAGTGGCCTCCGCGCCAGGCGGTCTGCGGCCACCATGCCGGTGGCCACCGTCGAGGCGAGGTGCACGTTGTCCAGGAGGGCGCCCAGCGTCCTCTGGCCTGCACCGCCGACCGGATGCGTGACGCAGGCCACGCCCGGACGGCAGAGGTGCGCGGCGATGTCGGCGAGGTAGCCGTCCGGCACGCGGATGTTCGAGTCGCTGATCACCAGCAGGTCGTGTCGCGCCGCCCGCGCCATCCCCACCAGCTGGTTCACCTTCGGGTTGAGGCCGAACTCCCGCTCCTGCCGGATCAGCCTCATCCGGTGCGGCCAGCGGCGCGCCGCCTCCTCCGCGATGGGCCAGGTAGGGTCCGCGGGCGAGCGGACGCCGAGCACGATCTCGTACTCGCCGCCGTAGGGAAGCGTCGCGAACGAGGCGATGTTCGCGGCCAGGTCGTCATCCGCTCCGCACAGCGGCTTCAGCACCGAGATGCCGGGCCACTTCGCCGGAACCAGCCCCGGTCGCCGGACGTGCCAGACCGTGAGCGCGAGCATGAAGGCGAGCGCCGAGACTCCCACCACCGCGGCGGCGAGCAGCACGAGTCCGATCGTGGCCATGAAGCGGTCCGATCTCCTGATGGGCGCCGCGGAGGCCACCGGTCACGGCCGGCTGGCCTCGAAGCTGTGCGCCCTGCTCCGAGGTCGGGATCGCAGTGTGACCGAGTCGTGGATCGGATCGGCGACGCCCGGGCAACGTCTTTGTGAGGGGGGTGGCTGGACGAAGCCCCCGAAGTGATCTGGAATCGTCACTGTCTCGCAGGTCGAAAGGACGTCTCCCCGGTGCTTCTCGCTGCCACGTCGACCCTCACCGTGTCTCCGTCGGACCTCCTCGCTCCGCTCGCCGCCGCCGCGGCGCTGCTGCTGCTGAGGCTGGTGGGACGGCCGGCACCGGTGTGGGTGCGCCGCCGCCGCAACGACCGTCGCCGCTGACCGCGCTCCGGTTCAGCGAAACGGCCGGAGCTCCTCGCCGCGGTGACCGGCCCCGCGGAGCACCAGCCCCTCGCGAGCCCGCCGGGCCGCCGAGGGTCCGATGAGCCAGCCCACCGGCTCGCTCCTGCGGCAGGTCTTCTTCAGCCAGCTCTCCAGCTCCACGAAGCGCCGCCGGAACCGGTCGGGCGCCGCGTCCCGCCGTCCGGTCTGGGGAGTGACGTCCAGCTCCGCCCAGAGCTGGCCTGCGACGAGCGCTCCATCGTCGTCCACCTGCGAGCGCTCCCAGAACACGACGGGTGATCGCACCTCGTCGACGCGCCAGCTTCCCCGGTCCGGCCCGCGCTTCACCCGGTCCACCAGCACCGGGCCGAGATCCGCCGCGCCCAGGTAGAGCTCGGGCGGGAGCCGGTCCAGCGCGTCGGCGGTGGCGAGGAAGGGCTTCCAGTCGGGGGGAACCCGGCGCGGGTACACCTCCCAGGGGGTCTGGGCCAGGAACCGGAGGAAGGCGCGCTCGTCCTCGGGGTCGAGCAGTGGCTTGAGCACGTTCGCCATGGGCGGGCGGCAACCGTGCCCGGCACCCCGGGTCCGCTGCAAGCACGGAAGACGGGGCCGAGCCTGGACGCTGGCGGTCCTGCCGCGCACACTCCCGGGCACCGTGTCCGTTCCGCCCCTCGACGCGCTCAGGGCGCGCATGCACGAGCTGAAGGACCTGGGAGGCATCCTGGGCCTGCTCTCCTGGGACCAGGAGACGTACCTGCCCTCGAAGGCCGGTCCCGCCCGGGCCGCGCAGCTCGCCACGCTCCAGGGGCTGTACCACCAGCGGCTGGTGGCGGTCGAGGTCGGGGAGTGGCTCGAGCAGGCCGGCCGCTCCGACCTCGACGCCGACACCCGGGCGATGCTCAAGGTGTTCCGCCGCGAGCGCGATCACGCGGTGAACGTCCCCGAGTCGCTCGTGCGAGCCCTCGCCGAGGCGCAGTCCACCGGGCTCGAGAGCTGGCGGCAGGCACGCTCCGAGCGCAGGTTCGACCGGTTCGGCCCGGCGCTCGCACGGCTCCTCGAGCTGCGCCGCGAGCAGGCCGACGCCATCGGCCACGGAGGAGAGCGCTACGACGCCCTGCTCGATCACTTCGAGCCGGAGATGACGACCGCCCGACTCCTCCCGGTGCTCGAGCGCCTGCGCGCATCGCTCGTTCCGCTCGTGGAGGCGCTGGCCGGCACGGTGCAGGGACCCACGGTCTTCGACGGCCGGCCGTTCGATGCCGACAGGCAGTGGCGGTTCACCCTCCAGCTCCTGCAGCTCCTCGGCTTCGACCTCGAGGCCGGCCGGCAGGACCGGAGCATCCACCCCTTCACCGGCGGGACGCATCCCACCGACGTCCGCCTCACCACCCGCATCGACCCCGGGAACCCGTCACCCGCCGTGTTCGGCACGATGCACGAGTTCGGTCACGGGCTCTACGAGCAGGGCTTCGCCGCCGAGCATCACCGCACGCCGCTCGCGCAGGCCCCGTCGATGGGCCTCCACGAGTCACAGTCCCGGCTCTGGGAGAACCTGGTGGGACGCAGTCTCCCGTTCTGGGGGTTCCTGTACCCGCGGCTCCGCGCTGCCTTCCCCGAGGCGCTCGCAGGGGTGGAGCTCGAGGACTTTCACCGCGCGATCAACCGGGTCCAGCGCTCGCCCATCCGGGTCGAGGCGGACGAGGTCACCTACAACCTGCACATCGTCCTCCGGACGTCGCTCGAGGTCCGCCTGCTGCGCGACGAGCTGGCGGTCGAGGACCTCCCCGAGGCGTGGAACACGGAGATGGAACGCACGGTGGGGCTCCGCCCGCGCGACGACGTGGAGGGCGTGCTCCAGGACATCCACTGGGCGCACGGGGAGTTCGGCTACTTCCCGACCTATGCGCTCGGCAACCTGTACTCGGCATCGCTCATGCGCGCCGCCGAGCGCGCACTGCCCTCACTCTGGGACGAGGTCGCGCGCGGGGAGCTCGGATCGCTCCGCGCCTGGCTCCACGAGAACGTCCACCGTCACGGGTCACGCCTGTCCGCCGAGGAGCGGGTGCAGGCCATCACCGGGCACGGGCTCACCGACTCGGACTTCCTGGCCTACCTGCGCGCGAAGTACGGCGCGCTCTCCGGCCGGGCGCTCCCGGGGCCTCCGGTCGGCTGACCTCACAGCTCGAGCAGATGCTCTCCGTCGCGGGCGGTCCGTGCCGTCACCCGGATCCAGTCTCCGACCTCGGGCGCGCTCGCGGGGATCGTCGAGGTCCGCGATCGCACCAGCCGCACGCCGCTGGACGCCGACCCG
>CAZDSB010000358.1:0-11181 GCA_964507515.1 uncultured Myxococcaceae bacterium | reverse complement strand
AGCGCCGTCGTCTGGTTCCCCGGAGGGAAGAACACGCTGGCGAAGAACGGAGCCAGTACGGCGTAGATGTAGAAGTCGTACCACTCGAAGACGGTTCCCAGGCTCGACGCGAAGATGACGCGACGCTCTTCGCTCTTGTCGATCATGGGCAGGGATGACGCGGCGACGGCCATCGGTCTGCCTCCTTCAGCAAAGACGGGTGGGCAAGAGACCGACCGCAACATTCAAGCCAAGGTGCACACATCAGCGGAGTCACTTGGTTCGCCGTTGACGCGGCGCAACAGCCGCGCAGAACGGTAACAGTCGCCGTTACCTTCGGTAACGCGACCAACCATTCGGTGGCATCAGGCGGACGCCGGACGCCGGTCGACGGCCCGGCCCGGCATCACGCTCGTCCGATGGGGCCCTCGAGCGGGTAAACGTTGCTCGGGATCGGCGCCGTCAGCGTGGCCAGCCCCGTCGTCGCGAGGCTCCCGTCGGCCAGCTCCCGGCAGCGAAGCCCCGTGCGGTAGAGGCCGGGAAAGCGCTCCATCCGCTGGGTGAGGAAGCCCTGGTGGTCCTGCTCGGCGCTCCGCGGCTGCGCCGGCCAGGACCGCTTCACGCACAGCTCTCCCTCCGCGCCGGACCCGCTCGCGCGCCGCCCCACCATGTCCACCAGCACCGCGTCCACCCCGAAGAGCGGCGTCCCCCCGAGGTCGCCGAAGCGCGCGGTCAGCATCCCTCCGCCCTCGGGGCCCCAGACCGGTGCCACCGCCGCGTCGGAGCCGTCGAGCGACACGCCGAGCACCCCCGGTCCCGCCGCGGCGAGGGCCGTGCGCGGTCCGAAGAGATGGGTGACCCCGAGCGCACGCGGCCGGTGCGCTCCGTCGCCTCGCTCGTCGAACACCAGCGACGCTCCCAGCACCCAGCTGCCCCAGAGCACGTCCACCCGCGGCCCCGAAAACCCCTCGGTGCACAGCACCTGCGCTCCAGGTCCCACGCCTGCGGCCTCGCGCAGCCCCAGCGCCGAGCAGAGCAAGAAGCCCGCGAGGCCCTGCACGACCGGAGGCCCGTCGTCGACGCCCGGAACGAGGAGCAGCGGATCGTCGCCATCGCACGGACGCAGCGAGCACGTCGGCCGCGCGCGAAGCAGCGCCGATCCGAGCTCCTGGTCCCGTCCGTAGACGAGGCTCACCGCCGCCCCGGTCCGCCGCTCCACCAGCACCGACTCGACCCGCCCGAGCCCGCCGAGCAGGTCCTCCACCCGGTCCCAGAGCGGCAGGCGCCCTTCGGGCGTCGGCGCCTCGTCGGCCGTCACCAGCACTCGGGCGCGGGTCGCGCGCAGCACCCGGCCGAGCGCCCCGCCGGAGCTCGCCGGAACCACCACCGGCACCGCCCCGATCCGCGCGCACCCGAGGTGCAGCATCGCCAGCGTGGGCGTCTCGGGGAGGTGACCGACGACCCGGTCGCCCCAGCGCACTCCCTGCGAGAGCAGCACCTGGGCCATCCGGGCCGACGCCTGGCGGAGCTCCCGGAAGGACCAGGACACCACGTCCCCCTCCGCGCGCGCCCAGACGAGCGCCGTTCGCTCCGGCGACGTCACTGCGTGGCGGTCCACGGCGTTCCAGGCCGCGTTCAGCAGCCCCCCGGCGAACCAGCTCACGTCCCCGAGCTTCATCTCCCCCACGAAGGCCTCGTCCGGCGGACGTACCCAGTCGAGGAGACCTGCCTCCCGGAGCCAGAAGCGCCGGGGACTGTCGAGGCTCTCGACGGCCAGCCGCCGGCATCCCTCGAGCCGCTCCTCCAGACTGCACTCGACGAGGCTGCTGCTCACGGTCAAGAGCGACCTCGGCAGGCAAGCCATACGCCAGCCCGTGTCTCACGTGGCGTTGGGGACTTCCCGGCGTCGTCGCGTGTCGTTCCGGAACAGGGCGTTACCGAACGTAACGGCGCCCCGGACACACTCCGCGCACGGGCTCAGGCCGGCAGCTTGCTCCGCGGGATTCCGAGCCGGGCGCGCTTCTCCCAGAGCGCCTTCCTGGAGATGCCGAGCCGCCGGGCAATCTCCGTCTCGGAGAGGTGTCCCTGGTGCTCGAGGACGAAGCGCCGGAAGTACTCGGTCAGCGCACCCGAGCCGCCCGCCTCGTCGCCCTCCATCCCCGCTGCGGCGGGGCGCGGTCCGTCGATGGCCAGCAGGTCCGGGGTGATCTGCCCGCAGTCGCTCAGGATGACCGCGCGCTCGATGGCGTTCTCCAGCTCGCGGACGTTCCCCGGCCAGGGGTGACCGAAGATCGCCTGGCGCGCCTCGGGGGTCAGCTCGAGCTGAGGCTTGTTGAGCCGCCGGCAGAGCTTCGACAGCAGGAAGTCCGCGAGCTCGAGCACGTCCGAGCCACGCGCCCGGAGCGGCGGCAGGCTGATCTCCACCACCCGCAGACGGAAGTAGAGGTCGTTGCGGAACTGGCCGTCGTACGACATCTGCCGCAGGTCGCGGTGCGTCGCGGCCATCAGACGGACGTTCACCCGCCGGCTGCCGGTCGCGCCCACGCGGCGCACCTCGCCCTCCTGCATCACGCGGAGGAGGCGGGCCTGGGCGGGGAGGGGAAGCTCGCCGATCTCGTCGAGGAACAGCGTGCCCCCGTCGGCGGCCTCCACCAGCCCGGGGTGGGCCTTGTGCGCGCCGGTGAACGCGCCCTTCTCGTGGCCGAACAGCTCGGACTCGATGAGCGTCTCGGGGATGGACGCGCAATTGACGGCGATGATCGGCGCGTCGTGGCGGCTGCTCTGGTCGTGCACCGCGCGCGCGACGAGCTCCTTGCCGGTGCCAGACTCCCCGAGGATGAGGACCGTGGCGTCGGTGGCGGCCACCTTCCGCACCCGCTCGAACACCTCGCGCATCGACGGGCAGCTGCCGACCATCCCGTGCACCGCGTAGCTGCGCTCGAGGTCTTGCTTGAGCGCCGCGTTCTGGCGCTGCAGGCGCGACTGGCGGAGCACCCTGTCCACCACCAGGAGAAACTCGTCGTGGTCGAAGGGCTTGGCGACGAAGTCCGCCGCCCCCTTCTGCATCGCCTCCACCGCCGCGCGCACCGTGGCGTAGCTCGTCATCACCAGCACCGGCGTCGGACGGCAGGTGTCGATGAGGGTCGTCCCCAGCTCGCCCGGGAGCCGGAGGTCGGCGATTACCAGCTCGAACCCGTCGGTGGCTCCCGCCGCCAGCGCCTCCGGAACCGAGGCCGCCTCGACGACGTCGTGGCCCGTCCTCGCCAGGAGCCGGGCCAGCTCGGAGCGGATGATGTCCTCGTCCTCCACCACCAGGATGCGACTCATGCGCGTGCTCCCCCGAGGGCCTCGGCCACCCTCGTCCCCGGACCCACCGGGGCATCGGCCCCCGGCAGCTCCACCTCCACGGTCGTCCCTGCCCCGGGCCTGGTGTCGACCCGCAGCGTGCCCCCGTGTTCGCGGACGATTGCCGCGACCAGCGGGAGTCCGAGACCCGTACCCTGCCCTGGAGGTTTCGTCGTGTAAAAAGGTTCGAACATCCGTTCGCGGGTGGACTCGTCCATTCCAGTCCCACGGTCCTGGACGAAGACCTTGACGCCGTGTGTCGTTGCGATCGCTCCGACAGTGACCGGCGTCCCGGGGGCGCTCGCATCACACGCATTCGACACGAGATTGACGAAGACCTGGATCAACCGCTGCCGGTCTCCGGAGACGTGCACGCCGTCCGGCACGCGGTTCTCGCAGGGCACGCCCTTCGCCTCCCGTGACAGGTGCACGAGGGTGATCGCCTCGCCCACGCACGCGTGCAGATCCACCGCGTCGCGGTGGATCCCGTCCGTTGCCCCGGCGTGGCTGTAGCCGAGCAGCACGCGGACGATGGCGTCGATCCGCTGGGTCTCCCGGAGGATCAGCCCGACCCGCTCGCGGACGTCCGCCTCGGCCACCTCGCGCGCCAGGTTCTGGGCGAGGCAGGCGATGCCAGTGAGCGGATTGCCGATCTCGTGCGCCACGCCGGCGGCCAGCCGTCCCACCGAGGCCAGCCGGTCCTGGTGCGCCACCTGGGCCGCGAGGAGCTTGCGCTCGGTGAGGTCCTCCACCAGCACCACGACGCCAGCGGTCTCTCCGGCGGTGCTCCCGGGCTCGCGCACCTGGCTCCTGGACAGCGAGAAGGCGCGCTCGGTGCCGCCCATCTGGAGGTGCACCTCCTCCTGCGATGCCACCCCGGAGACGAAGGTGAGGACCGACGCCGGCAGCGGACCGGAGAGCGCGTCGAGCCGCGCGCCCACCGCGTCCGCGGCGGGCAGCCCGCTCAGCTGCTCGAGCGCCCGGTTCCAGATGACCACGTCACGATCCGGCCCCAGCGCGCACACGCCGAGCGGCAGATCCAGCAGCACCCGGCGGAGGTAGCGGCGATAGGCTTCGAGCTCGGCCGGCGCGCCCTGCAGCTGCGCCCGGCTCGCCCTCAGCTGCTCCTCCAGCGCGTGGATGCGGTCGCTCAGCGGCGCGCGCTTGCCGTGGTGGACGCGGATGCTCCGGTCCACCACCCAGCGCGCCACCAGCGGTCCCATCAGCCCCGAGAGGTTGCGCTGCAGCCGGTCCCTCAGCCGGCCGAGCTGCGCCGGTCGCCGCTCGCCCGGGACCATGTCCAGGTCCGCCAGCGCCTGGGTCAGCTCGGTGGACGCCGCGTCCTCGCCGAGGAGAGGGGCGAGCTTCGCCTGGAACTCCTCCGCGCTCGATGGCTCGAGCAACCACGGGCCGGGCGTTGCGCCCCGGGTGCAGGCCACCGCCGCTTCCTCCTCGCGCGCGGTCGCGCGGGTGAGCAGTGACACGCCGCCGAAGAGAAGGGCGTTCAGCGAGAGCGACCAGAAGGTGGACGCGGTCCAGGGTTCGGTTCCCGGACGGATGCCGAACACCCACGCCAGGTCGAACGCCGCGGGCAGGAGGTGGCCGTGCGCGAGCAGAGGGAGGAAGAGCGTCAGCGCCCAGACGCCGATGCCCGCCCCGAGCCCTGCCAGGAAGCCCGCCCGGGTCGCCCCGCGCCAGAAGAGGAGGGCGACGACGCCGGGGAGGACCTGCACCACCGCGACGAAGGAGATGAGGCCGATCTCCACCAGCCCCTGCCGGGTCGCCAGCAGGCGGCTGAACGCGTAGCCCAGCGCGAGCACGGTCACGATCAGCGCTCGCCGCGCCCAGAGCAGACCGGCGTAGAGGTCACCCGAGCGCGCGAGGTCCGTCCGCGGCAGGACCAGGTGGTTGAGGCACATCGCCGCGAGCGCCAGCGTGTCGACGATGAGCATGCTGCTCGCCGCCGAGATGGCGCCCACGAACGCGAGGGCCGCCACGATCGGATGCCCGCTGCTCCGCGCCAGCTCGAGCACGTGGTTGTCCGCGTTCCCGTCCGGGAAGCGGACCGTTCCACTCCAGAGGAGCGGCAGCACCGGGAGGTTGAGCAGCAGCAGGAACAGCGGGAACGCCCACGCGGCGACCCGGAGCGCCCGTCCGTCGAGCGACTCGGTGAACGCCATGTGGAACTGCCTGGGCAGCAGGAACGCCGCCGCGAACGACAGGAGGAGCAGGGTGAACCAGGGCCCCCCCTGCACCGGCCCGTACGCCCGCTCGAGCGCCTCGGGGTGCTCGGCCAGCCAGCGCGAGAGCCCGCCGAGCCCGCCGAAGACACTGGTCACCGCAACCAGGCCGACGGTGAGCAGGGCGAACAGCTTCACCAGCGACTCGAAGGCGATGGCGACGCCCAGGCCGGCGTGCCGCTCGCGGGGCGTGACGTGGCGTGCGCCGAAGAGGAGCGCGAAGAGCGTCACCAGCCCGCAGAACATCAGGGCGATGCTGCTGGGTGGAGACGCCTGGGCCAGGACCTTGAACCCCGCGGAGACCGCGTGAATCTGGAGCGCGAGGTACGGGAGGTTGCCGGCGAGCATGAACACTGTCACTAGGACGCCGGCGGCCTGGCTCTGGAAGCGGAAGGCGAAGAGGTCGGCCAGGGAGGTGAGCTGGTGCTCGCGGCACAGCCTCAGCACCGGCTCCCACAGCACCGGCACCAGGAGACATGCCAGCGTCACCCCGAGGTAGATGGTGAGGAAGGCGTATCCCTGGCTGCGCGCGAAGCCGACGCTGCCGGAGTACGTCCACGAGGTGGCGTAGACCCCGAGCGACAGCGCGTAGGTCAGCGGGTGGCGGACCAGGCGCGCGGGGACGAGGCCGCGCTCGGTGGCGTACGCCACTCCGAACAGGAGGAGCAGGTAGGCCACCGCGACTGCGAACAGCACGCCGATGGTCGGACTCATGGCGGCGCGCTCGGACGGTGGACGGCCCAGGCCCCGAGGCAGATCACGAAGAGCCAGAGGAGGAACGGCGCGAGCCAGCCGCGCTCCGGCGCTGCCCAGAGGGAGCGGACCGGGCCGACCAGCAGCACGAGTGACACCGCGAAGGCCCACAGCGCGGGCTCGGCGGCGCGGCTCTTGTCCGGCGGCGGTGCCATGCGGCGTTTCCCGCGCGCCACAGTAGAACGCTCCGGGCCACAAGTCGCGAACCGAGCACGATGCAGCGCAGTGCGCTATGCACCGCTGCCGCACGCCGCATGACCGCGCTCCTTTCGATCTGGGCCTGGGTGGAGATCGCCCTCGTGGCGCTGGCGGGGTTCGCGCTGCAGACGGTGCTCTTCGTCGTCTGTCTCCCGTTCGACCGCAGGCGTGCGGTCGCGGGTCGGGCCTTCCGGCTGGTCGGGGTGGTGGCGGCCCGGCTGAACCCCTTCTGGCGCTTCGGGGTGGTGGGAGAGGTCCCGTCGACGCCGCCCGGGAAGACGGTGGTGGTGGGAAACCACGAGTCCAACGCCGACCCGTTCCTCGTCTCCTTCCTTCCGTGGGAGATGAAGTGGCTGGGCAAGGCGTCGCTGTTCCGCATCCCCGTCGCCGGCTGGATGATGTGGATGGCGGGCGACGTCCCGGTCCGACGCGGCGACAGCGACTCGGCGAAGGAGGCGATGGGCGCCTGCGCCCGGTGGCTCGCCCGCGGGATGCCGGTGATGCTCTTTCCCGAGGGCACGCGGAGCAAGGACGGACGGCTGCTACCCTTCAAGGACGGCGCGTTCCGCCTCGCCATCGAGACCGGCGCCGACATCCTGCCGCTCGCGGTGTCCGGGACGAGCACCGCGCTGCCCAAGCACAGCTGGAAGTTCGGAAGAGCGGAGGGACGGGTCACGGTCGGAGCGCCCATCTCGACCGCCGGGCTCACCCTGGCCGACGTCGAGTCCCTCAAGGCACGGGTTCGCTCGGAGATCGAGACGCTGCGCGCCCAGCTCGCCGCCGTGGGCGAGAGCCCCGCGGTCAGACCGGCAGTGCCGGCACCGTCCGGCGGCAGCTCCGGCGGAACTCCGAAGGAGTGAGCCGGAAGGCCCGGCGGAAGCGGGCGGAGAAGTGACTGTGGCTGGAGAAGCCGAGCTCCAGCGCGAGCGCCGTCAGGTCCTCGGCGTGCGGCAGCTCGACCAGCGCCTGCGCCAGCCGGAGCTGGGTGAGATACGCGTGGAGCGGGATGCCCTCCACCGCGCGGAAGAGCTGGGTGAGGTAGCCCGGTGACGCGCCGACCGCGCGGGCGACCTCCGCGAGCCCGATCGATCCACCGAGCTCGGCGGCGAGGTACGTCTTGGCGCGATCGATGAGGCGCTGGGTGCAGCGGGCCGGCGGCGCCGCGGGCGGTTGCTCGCCGAGGACGGCGCGGAGCAGCGACAGCAGCAGCTCCTCGGCCTCGAGCGGCTCGGCGCCGGCCCTGGTCAGCCCTAGGAAGCGGGCCCGGGCCAGCTGGAGGGTCGAGTCGATCCGCCTGGCCCGGCGGCGGAAGAGCGGATGCAGCCGGGCGCTCCGGCCCGGCCCACCGAGCAGCTCCTCGAGGAGCGCTTCGTCCGGAGTGACGATGAGCTCGGCGTACCCGCCGGGCACCGGCTGCATCATCCGGAACTCCTCGCCCGGAGCCACGAAGAGCGCCTGGTTCGGATCGCCGACCACCGCGTCGCGCCCCACCTCCCAGACGAAGAGCCCACGGTAGGGCAGCACCAGCTGAGCCTCCGGGGAGAATCCCTCCGCGGCCGCGCCCCCGGGACGCGTGTTCGCGCGCACGTCCTCCACCAGGGCCAGCCCGGTCTCGAGCAGGCGCGAGCGACGCTGGACGACTGGCTCCTCGGTGATGGCGCGTACCGTGGTCATCAGTTGCGAGGAGCGTACGCCGGTCGGTCCAGTGCCGTCGCCCCGACCTGAATTTCGTGACAGTGGCCCTTCAAGAAGCTGACAGCGCCCGCCGCCGCCGCCGCTCCACGCTCCCGGACCTCCACGAAGCGACAGGGCGATGCCCTGCAGGAGGATGCATGCGACGGAAGACGAGGTGGATGTGCACGGCGGTGGTGCTGCTCGGCGCGCTGGCCTGCAGTCAGGACGCGGCTCCGACGGCGACGAGCGACGCCGCGCTCGGGCAAGGCGACGCACCTAGGTACGTGCTCATTCCCCTGGGTTCGCTGGGTGGCACGCCCAGCCAGGGGAACAGCATCAACGACCTCGGATGGGTGGGTGGGCTCTCGGCCCAGGCGGGGGATGCGACCGTCCACGCGGCGATCTGGCGCGGGAGGACCCCGACGGATCTCGGGACGCTCGGTGGACCGAACAGCGCGGTGCTCTGGCCGTCGAAGAACGTGATCGGGCTGGTGGCCGGGGTCGCGGAGACCGATCAGGACCAGCCGCTCGGCGAGACCTGGAGCTGCCGCTACTTCTTCCCCTCTCGCACGGGGAAGGTCTGCCGGGGCGTGGTCTGGGAACGCGGGAACATCCGCGCCCTTCCCACCTTCGGTGGCGAGAACGGCTTCGCCACCTCGGCCAACAACTTCCGTCAGATCGTCGGCTGGGCCGAGACCCAGGTGCTCGACCCGAGCTGCACCGGGCGGCAGAAGCGTCAGTTCATCGCCGCGCTGTGGGGGCCCGGCGACGACGACATGCGGCAGCTGCCGCCGCTGCCCGGCGACTCGACCAGCGCCGCCACCGGCATCAACGACCGCGGACAGGCCATCGGCATCTCCGGGGCCTGCGGCATTGCGGTGGGCGGCGTCAGCGCCCGGCGGGCCGTGCTGTGGGAGGGTGGCTCGATCACCGACCTCGGGACCCTGGGCGGCGAGGGGTGGAACACGCCGATGGCCCTCAATGCCTGGGGGGACGTGGTGGGCTTCGCCAACGCTCCCGGGACGCCGGTCACCGACTTCGTGCCCCGGCCCTTCCTCTGGACGCGGCACGACGGGATCTCCGCCCTGCCGCTGCTGGACGGGGACGACAACGGCCAGGCGCTGGGGATCAACGTCTGGCGGCAGGTGGTGGGCGTCTCCTGCGCCGGAGGGAGCTGCCGCGGCGTGCTCTGGCAGCGGGGCAAGGTCATCGACCTGAGCTCGCACGTGATGACCGGGCTCGACGGGACGATCACCAATGCCGGGGACATCGACGACCTCGGACGGATCGGCGGACAGTTCCTCGACGCCAGCACCGGCGCGACCACCTCGTTCCGGGCGATTCCCGTCGGTCCGTTCTTCCGCGGAGGGATGCACCGGGACGGGGAAGGAGAGGACGAATGACCGTCTTGCCCGAGCGGTCGCCCGACGGTGAAATCCTGCTGCGGCTCAACGACGAGTATCTCCGGGCCTCCGAGCGTTCCGACCGGGGGTGGTTCGAGGAGCACCTGGCGCCGGACTTCCTGTGCTCGCGCCCGGACGGGACGTTGCTCGACCGGGCGACGTTTCTCGTCCGTGTCTCGGCCCCCTCGTCGCTGACCGGCCTGGAGGGCCATGACGTCCTCGTCCGCCTGGTCGGCGACGTGGCCCTGGTCCATGCCCGGACCACCTTCCGGGAGGGGGGCCGTCCCGGTCACGGCCGCTACACCGACGTGTGGGCCCGCCGGGCCGGCCGGTGGCTGGCGATCGCCGCGCACGTGACCCGCTGCTGAGCCTGCCAGACTGTTCCAGCGCAGGAGGTGGAGCACGAGGCATGATGGCCCTTGTGCTCCACCTGCGCCCCGCGACGCGCGCCGACGTCCCGCTCATCCTCTCGCTGATTCGCGAGCTGGCCACGTACGAGCGAGACCTCGACGCGGTGGTCGCCACCGAGGAGGCGCTGCTCCGCGACGGGTTCGGCGAGCGCCCGCTCTTCCAGGTCACGATCGCCGAGTGGAGCGGTGAGCCGGTGGGCTTCGCCTTCTGGTTCCTCGCGTACTCGACCTGGCGCGCGCAGCCCACGCTCTACCTCGAGGACCTCTTCGTCCGTCCCGAGGCACGGGGGCGCGGCATCGGCAAGGAGATGATGCGATTCCTCGCCCGGACGGCCCTGGACATGGGATGTGGCCGCTTCATCTGGCAGGTGCTGGACTGGAACACACCCAGCATCGAGTTCTACGAATCGCTCGGAGCGAAGGTGGTCCGCGAGTGGCTGACCTGCCGCGTGGACGGTGCCGCGTTACAGACACTCGCCGGCCGATGAGTTCCCAGAACTAGAGTGCAACCGGAGGCGCCCGGGGTGTCTGCCCGGGCGTGAGACAGGTGTCCCAGGACTGGAGCCGGATCGCCGAGCTGGTCGACGAGGGCCTCGCCCTGACGCCCGCGGCACGGGCCGCGTGGCTGGACACGCTCTCCCGCAACCAGCCGGCCCTCGCCCCGGCGGTGCGGAGGCTCATCGAGGCCCGGGTGGTCGAGACCGAGACCATGGCCTCGCCGGTGCTGGCCTCCGCCACGGCGCATTCACCCGGCAACCACATCGGTCCGTACGTCCTGGTGGAGCTGCTGGGCAGCGGCGGGATGGGCGAGGTGTGGCTCGCCCGGCGGGACGACGGCGCCTTCCGCCGGGACGTGGCGCTGAAGTTGCCGCTGCTGGACGCTCGTCGCCGGGACGTGGCCCAGCGCTTCGCCCGTGAGCGCGACATCCTCGCCCGGCTCGAACACCCGAACATCGCCCGGCTCTACGACGCCGGCGTGGACAGGAACCAGCCCTATCTGGCGATGGAGCGGGTCCACGGCCAGCACATCACCACTTGGTGCGACTCCCGGAGGCTCGACGTGGACGGCCGGGTCGAGCTCTTCCTCCAGGTCCTCTCCGCCGTGCAGTACGCGCACGGGAACCTGGTCCTCCACCGCGACCTGAAGCCCTCCAACATCCTCGTCACCGACGAGGGGCA
>CAZDSB010000357.1:0-10098 GCA_964507515.1 uncultured Myxococcaceae bacterium | reverse complement strand
AGGAGCGCGGCTCCAGCGAGGACGAGCACGGACACGGCCGCACGGATGAGCTTCTTCATGGCGCTTTCTCGGGGGACGGGGACTGTGGGGTGGAGGAAGGCTTCAGATCCAGATGAACGGTCAACGTGGCGAGGAATGCCCGGCCCGGAAGAGGGTAGGCGTCGAGGTCGCGCGTCTGGACGTCGCCCAGGTTGGTCCCGCTGAAGGAGACGATCACCTCGGGGTGGCGCAGCACGCGGACGTCCACGCCGGCATCCACGAGCACCCGGCCAGCGATGAACCCGTTGCCGGAGTTGGACCGGTTCATCCACATCAGTGATTGCGCGCGCATCGTCGCGTGCGCCCGGAGCCACTCCGGGCCGAGGTCGAGCCGGAGCGTGCCCCGGTGCCGCGGCCGGTACGGAGCTTCCTTGAGGTAGAAGGCCTCGATGGCGCGGATGTTCTGGGTGAAGAGCAGGCCGTAGCTTCCCGAGAGCGCGGCCCAGTGCACCGCTTGCAGCCGGCCCTCGGCCTCGAGGCCGGCGGCCCGGACCGCGCCGATGTTCTCCGGGCGGGTCGGAACCGGCGGCTGGTACTCGTAGACGATCAGGTTCTCGTACTGCGCCGCGAACCCGGCCACCCGCAGCATGCCCGGCCCGCCGGCGATGCCCGCGCCGCCGTCGACGAAGACGCCGCGCTCGGGCTGGAGGTCCGGGTTGGCCAGCGTCGTGCCGGAGGGAATGTAGAGCTCGATGAACGAGGGGATCCGGTACGACTGCCCGACGTTCGCCTGGAGGGTGACGCCAGCCGGAAGGGCCCAGGAGACACCGAGCTTGGGGGAGACGCCGACGAACGGCCCCGCCTGGTCGACGCGGATCGAAGGAACGAGCGAGACCGTACCGCCGCCGGGCCACCACTCGTCCTGGACCGAGGCGGAGGTCACCGCCCAGCGAGGCGCGTTCGGGCCGGCATCCGCGAAGGACAGGCCCACCGACGCGGAGCCGGAGAGCCAGTGGTTGCCGACGGGGACCGTCCCGTCCCAGCTCAGCGAGGCCTGCCACCACTGCGTGTCCTCGGTCAGGTACCGGCCGGTGAAGGTGTTGCCCTCCCGCCGGGCGTCGAGCCGCAGCGAGGTGTCCGCGCCCGAGGTCCACGCCCGTGAGAGGCGCAGCCCCGCCTGGAGCCCGAGGAAGTCCTGATGCGCGTCCGGTGTCGGGTCCACCGCCGTACCGGCCAGTCCTCGCGAGAGCGCGTTCACCTGCGCGAGCCCGTCCAGCTGCCACGACCCGATCCGTCCGCCTCCCTTGAGCAGGCCGCCGGCCCACGTCGCCTGGTTGTTCTGCCGGATGAGCGTCTGCGGGTTGCTGGCCGGATTCCCCGCGAGCGGGTCGTAGACGTATGGAAAGTCGCCGTCGCTGCGACCGGCGTGCAGCTCGAGCAGACCCGAGCCCCCGAGCACGGGTCCCGAGGCGCTCGCGCTGCCCTGCACCGTCCCGAAGCTCCCCCCGCTGACGTCGCCGGAGATCACGGGCTCGGAGGCGCTCCGGGTGACGAGGTTCACGACGCCCCCGAGCGCCCCGGCGCCGTAGCGAGCGCCCGAGCCGCCGCGGAGGACCTCGGCCTGCTGCACCGCCGGGAGCGGGACGAGGCTCAGATCCGCGATCCCGCCGATCCCGTTCAGCGGGACCCCGTCGAGCAGCACCAGCACACCGGTGCTCGACGCGCCGCGGAGGCTGAGCTGCTCGCTCTGGCCCAGGCCACCGCTCTGCTGGAGCACCACTCCGGGGGCCTCGCTCACCAGCATGCCCAGGGTCGACATCTCGGTCCGCCGCGCCGCGACGTCGACCACGGTCGTGAGGCCGGTCGGGTCACGCACCAGCGGGGACTCGGGAGGCGGCGGCGCGGCCGGCACCGGCACGTCCACCGGGGGCAGCTCGACCGCCGGGGATTGCCCCCAGGCGATCGACGCCACGCTCAATGCCGGCCCGAGACACGCCCGGGCCCACCGCCATCCGCCCATCGTCCGCCTTCCACTCTCTTCTCCGAAGAGAGAAGGCCGTCCGGCAGCGCCGGGTCGTCCGGTGCCGCACCCTCGGGCAGGTCTCCTGGCTCACGGCGGGGAGCGTGGGCGGCGCCCCGATGGCGCCTTTCACGTCCTCATTCGCCCTCCCACCTTCCCACGGGACGTGCTGCCCGCAGTGGCGACCGACGGAGGATGTCGAACCGGTCCGGTTCCTCGGACCGCTTCCGTTCACAGTGGCGGGACCGCGCCGGACTCTCACCGGCTTCCCTGTTGGGCCCGACATGGGCACCCGGGGGCACGGGGTGTCTGGCACAGCCGGCAGCCGTGGCGCAAGCGGATGCAGGCCGGATGCAGGATTTTGCGTTGACCCGGCCTCGGTACGTCATCGACGCTGGCCCGACGATGCGTCTTTGGCTCTGCCTCCTCCTGCTCGCGGCGACCTCCTGCGTGCATGGCTTCAACCCGGTCTCGGTGAAGCACTGGTATCCGCCGCCGGACACCGACACCCAGCAGCTCTGCACGGGAGACAGGGCGCCCCGCTGCACCGACCAGGCCCTCGCGCTCATCGACCCCGCCGCGGCACAGAAGGAGCCGGACCGCGCCGCCCGACTCCTGGGCGCGGCCTGCGAGCAGGGCGACGAGCGCGCCTGCAAGACGCTCGACACCCGGTACACCGCGCCGAAGCGGCTGAACCCGATTCCCAACGACATCGGGCACGGGCTGCCGAAGGCCTCCGCGTCCTACGGGGCGGTGGCGTGCACCATCACCGTCGAGGGTGAGGCCCTCAAGTGCCGCGGAATCCAGAACGGCGGCTACAACGCGACCTACACCGAGCACCTGCTCCGCAATCACTACACGCCGGCGAAGCTCGACGGTGAGCCGTTCGAGAGCGAGTACATCGAGCGGTACGTCATCCAGGGCGACTGAGTCACCAGACCTTGCAGATCTTCTCCGGCGGGCGGCTCATCGGCGTGCCCGGCTTGCAGGAAAAGGCCTGGCCGAACTCGGGCATGTTCACCATCAGCCCGTTCACCCGGTACTTCGAGGGCGAGTGCGGATCGGTGCGTGCGCGCAGGCGCTCGACCTGGGGGCGGACGTTGGCGCACGCCCACTGCGCGTAGCCGACGAAGAAGCGCTGGTCCGGGGTGAGACCGTCCATGGGCTGCAGCCGCTGGCTCGCCGTCGCCGACTTCCAGGCGCGGTAGGCGAGGATGAGCCCACCGAGGTCCGCCACGTCCTCGCCGAGCGTCAGCTTTCCGTTCACGTGGATGTCGTCCACGGCGATGTAGCTCGAGTACTGGTCGGAGATGCAGGCAGCGCGGTGGTTGAACTCGGCGACGTCCTTCGGGGTCCACCAGTCGCTCAGGTTCCCCTTCGCGTCGTACTGCCGCCCCTCGTCGTCGAACCCGTGGGTGAGCTCGTGGCCGATGGTCATCCCGGTGTTCCCGTAGCCCGGAGCGTCGTCCATCTTTGGGTCGTAGAGCGGTGGCTGGAGGATGCCCGCCGGGAAGTTCATGTCGTTCATCGAGGGGCTGTAGTAGGCGTTCACCGTCTGCGGCGTCATGTCCCACTCGCCGCGATCCACCGGCTTGCCGATCTTCGCCAGCAGCCGCGCGGTCTCGAACTGCACCGACCGGGTGACGTTTCCGCGGAAGTCGTCGCGAGCGAGCGCGATCGACGCGTAGTCACGCCACCGATCCGGGTAGCCGATCTTGTTCGCCATCGCCTTCAGCTTCTCGGCCGCTCGCGTGCGGGTGGGTGGTGACATCCACTCCAGCGTGCGGAGGTCCTCCTCCATCGCGTGCTCGATGCCCAGCACCATCTCCAGGGTCTTCCGCTTGAGCTCCGGCGAGAAGTTCTTCTCGACGAAGACCTGTCCCAGGGCCTCGCCCAGATCGCGGTCCACCCAGCGCACGCAGCGCTTCCAGCGCGGCGGCATCTGCTCGCTGCCGGTGAGGTACTTTCCGTAGAACGCGAAGTCCTCGTCCACGAAGGCGCGCGAAAGGTAGCGAGCGCTCACGTTGGCCAGCTGCCAGCGCAGGTAGCGCTTCCAGTCGGCGAGCGGCCGGCGCTTCAGCTCCCGGTCCAGGCCCTGGAAGAACCTCGGCTGGCTCACGTTGAGCACCTTCGTGCCCGGCACGCCGGCGGTGGCGAGATAGGTCTTCCAGTCGAAGCCGGGCGCCATCGCGACGAGCTTCTCCACCGGGAGCCGGTGGTAGATGGCGTGGGGATCGCGCTGCTCGACGCGGGTGAGGGTCGCGCGGGCCAGCGCGGTCTCGATGTCCAGCACCAGCCGGGCCGTCGCCTCCGCCTTCGCCGGGTCGTCGCCGAGCAGCTGCAGCGTGCGGCCGACGTGCTCCTGGTACTTCGCGCGCTGGTCCTTCGCCCGCCCATCGGTGTCCAGGTAGTCGTCCCGGTCGGGGAGCCCGAGGCCGCCCGCATACACCGCGGCGATGACCTGGGTCGCATCCGCGGCGTCCTGCTCGGAGTCGAAGCCGAACATCAGCCGGCCGGTGTGGGTCGCGAGGTGCTGGCGGGCGAGCCACGCAGCGAGCCCCTTCCGGTCCTTCACCTGGGCCAGCGCCTCCAGCGCGGGATCCAGCGGCTTGCTCCCCAGCGACTCGATGCGCGCCTCGTCCATGCAGGCGGCGAAGTAGTCGCCGATCCGGGCCTGGACCGGGCTACGCGCCGACGCGGGGTCTGCGGCGCTCTGCAGCAGGCCCCAGAGGTGCCGCTCGATGTCGGCCTCGAGCTTTGCGTAGACGCTCCAGGCGCCCTGGTCGGCGGGGATGGGGTTCTTCGCCTTCCAGCCGCCGCACGTGTACGCGTAGAAGTCCACGCAGGGGTCGACGCTCCTGTCCATCGCCGCGGGGTCGAGCCCCGGCGTGTACGGCAGCGTCGGGAGCGGGCCGTCCGCACCGTGGGCTCCCAGCGCCCACCCGAGCACCGCGGCCAGCACGAGAGGACGCATACCTTGCCTTTCGTCGAGAGCAGCGCGCCGACGCTAGCCCGGCAGCGTCTCGGCGAGGCATTCGCCCTTGGTCCTACGCGCTCACCACACCTTGCAGACCTTCTCGGCGGGCTTGGTCATCGGCGCTCCGGGCTTGCAGGAGAAGGCCTGTCCGAACTCGGGCATGTTCACCACCAGCCCGTTCACCCGGTACTTCGGTGGCGAGTGCGGGTTGATCCTCACCCGCAGCCGCATGGCCTCCGGACGGATGTTGGCGCAGGCCCACTGCGCGTTCCCCACGAAGAAGCGCTGGTCCGGTGTGAGCCCGTCGACGGGCATGAGGCGCTGGTTGGCCGTCGCACCCCTCCAGGCGCGGTAGGCGAGGATGAGCCCGCCGAGATCGGCCACGTCCTCGCCGAGGGTGAGCTTGCCGTTCACGTGCACGTCGTCGATGGCGATGTAGCTCGAGTACTGGTCCGACACGCAGGCGGCGCGGCGGGTGAACTCGGCCGCGTCCTCCTGGGTCCACCAGTCCTTCAGGTTGCCCTTCGCGTCGTACTTCCGGCCCTCGTCGTCGAACCCGTGGGTCAGCTCGTGGCCGATGGTTCCCCCCGTGTCCCCGTAGCCGGGAGCCGCATCCATCTTCGGGTCGTAGAGCGGCGGCAGCAGGACCGCGGCCGGGAAGTTCATGTCGTTCATCGTCGCGCTGTAATAGGCGTCCACCGTCTGCGGCGTGATGTCCCACTCGCCGCGATCGACCGGCTTGCCGATCTTTCCGAGCTGCCGTGCGGTCTCGAACCGAGCCGAGCGGGCGACGTTCCCCTGGAAGTCGTCTCGCGCGAGCCTGATCGACGAGTAGTCGCGCCAGCGATCGGGGTAGCCGATCTTGTTCGCCATCGCCGCGCTCTTCTCGAGCGCTCGCTGCTTCGTCGCCTGCGACATCCAGTCCAGCGTCCGGATGTCGGCCTCCATCTCCCGCTCGATCTGCTGGACCATCTCCTGCGTCTTCTGCTTGAGCTCGGGCGAGAAGTTCTTCTGGACGAAGACCTGGCCCAGCGCCTCGCCGAGGTCCCGGTCCACCCATCGCACGCAGCGCTTCCAGCGCGGAGCGAGCGCCTCCGTCCCCTGCAGCACCTTGTGGTTGAAGGCGAAGTCCTCGTCCACGAAGGCGCGCGACAGGTACGGGGCCTGGCTGTTGACCAGGTGCCAGCGGAAATAGAGCTTCCAGTCCGCGAGCGGCCGTCGCTTCAGCTCGGTGCTCATTCCCTTGAAGAAGCCGGGCTGGCTCGCGTTGAGCACCTGCGTGTCGGGGATGCCCATCCCGGCGAGGTAGGCCTTCCAGTCGAAGGCGGGGGCGAGCCTCTCCAGCTCGGCCACCTGCACGCGGTGGAACACCTTGTACGGGTCGCGCCGCTCGACCCGGGTGAGCGTCGCCCGGGCGAGCGCGGTCTCGATGTCCATCACCTTCTTCGCGGTGGCCTTCGCCGTGGCCGCGTCGTCACCGAGCAGCTGCAGCGTCCGCACCACGTGCTCCAGGTACTTGCTCCGCAACTCCTTCGACTTCGCATCGGGGTCCAGGTAGTCCGCCCGGTCGGGGAGCCCGAGCCCCCCGGACCATGCGGCGGCGATGAACCGGGTCGCGTCGAGGGCGTCCTGCTGGGAGCCGAAGGCGAAGAGCAGCTCCTCGGTCCCGCTGGCGCTGTGCTGCTCGGCGAGCCACGTCGCGAGCCCCCGGCGATCCTCGACCTTGGCGAGCGCGGCCAGGGCCGGCTCGACGGGCTTGCTGCCCAGCGCGTCGACGCGTGCCTCGTCCATGCAGGCGGCGAAGTAGTCACCGATCTCGGCCTGCACCGGGCTGCGCGCCGAGGAGGGGTCGGAAGCCGTCTGGAGGAGCCCCCAGAGGTGCCGCTGGATCTCCTCCTGGAGCTTCCCGTAGACGCTCCACGAGGCCTGGTCCGGCGGGATGGGGTTCTGCCGCTGCCAGCCGCCACACGAGAACGCGTAGAAGTCCACGCAGGGGTCCACCGACCTGTCCATGAGGCTCGGGTCGAGCCCCGGCGTGTACGGGAGGGTCGGCAGCGGCGTGTCGCGGCCCGGCTCGGCGGCGAGCGCGCTACAGCAGGCGAACAGCAGCGGAAGCAGGAGGCGTCGCATGGAGCCACCCTAGTCGAGGGGACCCTGGCGTCGCCCTCGCGCATGCGCTGAACATCCGTCCAGAGCGCCGGCCTGCTGGTCCCGCGACGCGGACACACCGCTCCCGGGGCCGCGACGGAGCGCGCGCTGGCACGTCCGCTGCTCCGGTCCCGGGCGTGCGGTCCCGCTCGGGGCCGCCGGCCGGACCATCCCGGTCCGGGAGGGCGTGGAGGTGACAGGTGCTGACGACAGGGAAGCGGCTCGCGGTGTTCTCCATCCGCGAGGGGAAGGGTGGAACGGTCTGGGTCCGGGCGGGCTCGGCCTTCGTGAACCGTGATGGCTCCTTGAACGTGCTGCTGGACGTGTTGCCGCTCGACGGAAAGCTGCACGTCCGCGAGGCGGGTGACCGGCGAGAGCCGGCCGAGACCGCCGCCGAGCCCAAGCTCGCGGCAGTGGGAGGTGCCCAGTGAGGCGCGGACTGCTCGTGGCGGCCCTCCTCTCCGCGGGCTGGGCGCAGGCGGCCCCGCTCCCACCGGGGCCGGCCACGGCCGGTAAGGCCAGGCGGGCGGTCGGGACCGGCGTCGTGAACCTGAACACCGCCACGCTCGATCAGATCGACGCGCTGCCAGGTGTCAGCCCGAAGCTCGCAGCGGCGGTGGTGGCCGAGCGCACGGCTCGCCCGTTCGGACGGCCAGAGGACGTGATGCGGGTACGCGGAATGAGCAAGCCGCGCTTCGAGCGGCTCCGCCCGCACCTGTCGGTCACCGGACCGAGCAGCTTCGTTCCGGCGCAAGGTCGCACCCGGCCTGGCGCAGCACGGCGCACGGCCGCAGCGCGGCAGCCTGCCCCCGCGCACCCCTGAAGCCCTGGCCGGGACTCGGGGCCGTGCACCGGCCCACGGCGTCGGACATGGGGCATCTTCGACCACTGGACCGCCCTTCCTCCGCCGGCGTTCAGCGGCGGGCAGCCCGCTCGGCTGCACCACTTCCCAGGACACCCCGGCACGGGCCATGCTCTCCTCATCCATCCAGGAAGGACGGAGCGGGGTCCGGGGTTGTGGCCAGGCTCCCTCGCTCGCGGGCCCTTCTGATTCTGCCGTGAACCTGCTGCACTCCGCTCCGGAGACCGAGTCCGTTCCCGCCCCGCGGCCCGAGGCAGCGGCGGGCGCGACCGTCGACCGCTTCCTCCGGACGGTCCGGCGGAGGCAGGCCCGGGCGACCCTTCTCGAGTCGCTGCTCCTCGGTTGGGCAGCGGTGGGGTTCGGCGTGGCGCTGGCTGCCCTGCTCGCACGGGCCTGGCCGCGCGGCGTGCGCTGGGTGCTGCTGGCGGCAGCGGTCGGTGCGGTGGGTCTGGTCGCCGAGCGCATCTGGCGGCACTGGACGCGGGCCGCGGGGAACCCCTTCCGCACCGCTCGGCTGGTGGCCTCGCGCATGCCCGGCGTCTCCCTGGACCTGCTCGCCGTGCTCGAGCTGCGGCGGGCGATGGGGAACGATCCATCGTTCTCCACCGAGCTCGCGCTCGCCCATCTCCGCGCGGTCGACGAGCGGACCGCCGGGCTCGATGCGCACGCCGTGGTGGACCGGGCCGCGGTCCGCAGGGCCGGCCTCATCGCGCTCGGCGCGCTCGCGGCGGTGGCGCTCGTCTGCGCCGTGTGGCCGGACCGGATGCGCGCCGCGCTGGCCGCGCTCCGACCCGCCACCAGCTCCGGAACCCAGCTCGCCCGCGAGCCCGTGACCGGCGAGCTGGAGGTGCTCTACCAGTACCCGGCCTACACCGGGCTCGCGCCGCGGACCGTGACCAGCACCGGCGACCTGGCCGGTCCCAGGGGCACCGTGGTGCAGCTCCGCACACGGGCTGACCGCGCGGTCACCGGCGCGCAGCTCGTGCTGAGCACCGGCTCGACGGTTCCGCTCCGGGTCGAGCACGGGCGTGACCTGGCCGGCAGCCTCGTGCTGCAGGCCACGGGCACCTACGCCATCGTCTTCACCGGACGCGGCGGCCGCGAGGTCGCGCACGGTCCCGACTTCCCGCTCACCGTCGAGTCCGACACTCCACCTCAGGTCTCGGTCCTCCTCCCCGGACCCGAGCTGGAGGTGGACCCGGACCAGGAGGTGCTCGTTCGCTGGGAAGCGTCCGACGACTACGGCCTGTCGGACGTCGCCCTGGTGTGGACCGCGCCGGACGGGCAGATCCACCGGCAGAAGCTCGCCCACGACGACGGGAGGAAGAGCGCGGGCCAGTACCGCTGGCCGCTCGCCCCGCTGAAGCTCTCGGCCGGAGACCGGGTGAACTACGCGGTCGAGGCGCTGGACAACGACGCGGTGGATGGACCGCAGAAGGGCTCCAGCCGCCAGCAGACCCTCGTGGTCTACAGCGCCGCCGAGCACCGCCGCGAGGCGCTGCGCCGCGCCACCGAGCTCTGGGAGCGGCTGCTGGCCCACCTCGCGACGCGGATGGAGGGCCCGGACCGCGACGGCAAGAAGTCCGAGGACAAGGTGCGCGCGCAGGAGCCGGTCGACGCCTCGGGCCTCGCGCTCGCAGGCGACATCGTGAGCACCGCCCGGGCCCTCGCCCGCGAGCGCGACCGGAACGAGGCGCTGGTCTCGGCGCTGGAGCACGTGGGACAGGACGTGGCCGCTCGGGTCCGCGCGACCTCCGACTCGCGCAAGCTCTGGCTGCGACTCGCGGGCCGGCGCACCGAGCTGGACATGGACGGGCGGTTGACCCGGGTGGCCCAGGAGGAGATCTCCGCGCTGGAGAAGGACGTCCTCTACCTCGAGTCGCTGCTCGATCAGCAGCGACTGGACGAGCTGCGCGAGCTCGCGGGCCAGATGGCGCGAGAGCAGCGGGAGCTGGCGAAGCTCATCGAGCAGTTCCAGAGCACCCGCGACCCCGGGCTTCAGGAAAAGATCCTCCGGCAGGTCGGCGCGCTGCGGAACCGGATGGACGAGCTGGCCCGGCGCATGGCCGAGCTGCAGAAGAGCATCCGCGACGAGCACTACAACCTCGAGGC
>CAZDSB010000356.1:0-3095 GCA_964507515.1 uncultured Myxococcaceae bacterium | reverse complement strand
TCGAATTCCCGAAACAGGTAGATGCGGCCCAGCGCCTTCGCTATTTCTGCCGGAACGACGCCGGACGTGGCCATGGGTCAGACGCCCAGGAACAATCGCTTGCCGAAATTGGGCGCGAGGTTGGCGTCGAAGATCTTCTGCGCCGAGGTCTCGATGTCGTACTCGGTGCGGTGGTACTCGACCGAGCGGGCATCGGTATCGCAAACCACGAAGCAGGCCCGGTTGTCGTAGTCGCGCGGCTGTCCCACGCTCCCCACGGAGATGAGGTACTGGTAGCCGCGACGGAACGAGAACTTCTGCGCCACCACGTCGTTCACCTCGCCGTTTCCCAGAGCGAAGGCCTTGCAGAGATGACTGTGACCGATGAAGGTCACCTCGGCCAGATCCTGCATCTCGGGCACCAGCTCACGGGCCTGCTCGAGGGCGAAGACGTACTCGTAGGCGCGCGGGTCCACCGGCGAGCCGTGGCTGAAGCCGATCTCCCCGACCCGGTAGGTGTACGGGAGGCTCCGGAGCCAGGCGTGGTTCTCCTCGCTGAGGACCTGAGCGGACCAGTCCAGGGCGTGGCGGGCGCCCTCGTAATAGAAGGAGTAGTCCATCCGGCCGGCCACGGCGGCGTCGTGGTTCCCGAGGAGGGTGACCTCGGCCACGTTCCGGACCAGCCGGCAGCACTCGTTGGGCGAGGCGCCGTAACCCACGATGTCTCCGAGCGACACCACCCGGTCCACCTTCTGGGCCTCGACGGACCGCAGGACCTCGGTCAGGGCCTCGAGGTTGGAGTGGATGTCCGAGATGACGGCGAAGCGCATCGGCCTCCTGGTCGGCTGACATTACACGACCTTGCCGACCCGGGGGCCTCCATGCTTTGGGGGCGACCATGCGCATCGTCGTCACCGGCTCTCTGGCCTACGACTACCTCATGACCTTCCCCGGCAAGTTCCGGGATCACTTCCTCTCCGACCGGATGCACCGGCTGACGGTGAGCTTCCTGGTCGACGACATGCGCCGGCTCCGCGGTGGCGTGGCGGGCAACATCGCGTGGACGCTCGCGCTTCTGGGCGGCGGCCCCCTGCTGATCGCGACCGCCGGGGAGGACTTCGCCGAGTACCGGACGGCGCTGGACCGCGCCGGCGTGGATACCTCGGGGGTGACGGTGATCCCGGGTGAGTTCACCGCCTCCTGCTTCATCAACACGGACCAGGACGCGAACCAGATCGTCGCCTTCTACGCCGGGGCGCTGTCGCACGGACACAGGCTCGAGCTCGGCGGCCGGGGCCTCGGACCCTCGGACCTGGTGGTCATCAGCCCGACCGATCCCGAGTCCATGCTCAAGGCGGTCGAGGCCTGCCGCACGGCGCGGGTGCCCTACCTGTTCGACCCCGGGAAGCAGACGCCGCGGCTGGAGGCGCAGCAGATCCTGGACGGCATGGAGTCGGCGTCGGCGGTGATCGGCAACGACTACGAGTTCGCGCTCATGTCCCAGAAGACCGGGAAGAGCGAGGCGGTGCTCCAGTCCATCGCGCCGGTGACCATCGTCACCCGCGGCGAGCAGGGGTCGACGGTGCTCGAGCGCGGGAAGCCGCCGGTGGACGTGCCGGTGGCGCCGATCAAGGCGCTGGTGGACCCCACCGGGGCCGGCGACGCGTACCTGGGCGGGCTGGTCTTCGGGATGGCGCGAAAGCTGCCCTGGCAGGTGGCGGGGCGGATCGGCGCGGTGGCGGCGGCGTACGCGATCGAGGTCCGGGGCTGTCAGGAGCACCGGTTCACGCACCCCGAGTTCGTGGCGCGCTACCGGTCGGCGTTCGGGAAGGCGGACGAGCTCGCCGCGGCGCTGCGCTGACCCGGCGCGGCGCGCGTCAGTACGCCCAGGCTCTCAGCCGGACCTCGCCCGGCACCACATCGACCATCAGGAGGAGACTCTTGAACTGGTCGCTCCCGTAGTACGTCCAGCTGCCGCAGACGGGAGTCGCGGGCTCGTTCATGCACGCGTGGGTGTCGCAGGGATGCGTCGAGACCCGGTCGGGACGACCGAGGAGTCGCTCGATCTCCGTCCCCGGCATTCCGAACCGGAGTTGCTGGCGACCGACCTGCTGCAGCCTGGCCCAGGTGTGTTGGCCTCTGGGGAGCGACCGCCCGCAACCGCCGTCGCTCGAGAACAGGTTCATCGAGACGACGACGAGCAAGGGCCGGATCCACGCCACGGCGCCGACGCTAGCCGAACGGGCGAACCTCTCCGACGTGGCCAGGTTTCCGCAGCGGACCGTGCTGCGCCGTGTGGCCGGTGAGCCACGAGCGCATCGAGCCGCAGCTCAGCGACCCACACCCGACGGCACCACCGGGATCAACGCCTTCAGATCGTCGTCGGTGAAGACGATGCCGGCGCCGAGGAAGAAGTCGCGACCTGCGAGCACCCGGTTGTCGAGCTGGCTGTAGATGGGCCGGTTGAAGATGTCGTCCACGCCGGCGTTCAGGTACAGGTGCTGGAGGAAGGTCAGCTGCAGGCTCATCCGCACCCGCGGCCACCGCAGCCGCTGGTTCGCGAAGTCGAAGAAGTCCGTCTTGAGCGCCAGCTGGTCCTTCCAGAAGTACAGGTCGACGCCCACGCCGCCGGTGCTCTCGATGATGCCGAAGCGAAAGGTCGCCCAGTAGAATCGCTTGGCGAACTCCGCCGAGAACTTCAGCGAGTTGATGCTGGTCACCGTCCGCTTCTGCAGCGCCGGATCATCGCGCGACGGCGGATTGGTCTGGATGTACTCGGTGGTCTCGACGCCACGGGGGTCGCTGATCAGCGAGATGATGTAGTACTTGTCCGGCCGGGCGATGATCCGCAGCGTCGCGTCGATCTTCGCTGCCCCGGCGTTGAAGAGGTAGTCGCTCCGGATGTTGGCCTCGAGCTTCAGCCCCACCAGCCGCTGCGCGTAGTTGGAGACGTCCTCGATGGTCTCCCCCACCTGGCGGCCGAGCTTCTCGTCCGAGACGATCTGCCCCACCGCCCCCCTGCCCTCCTTCAGGTTCTCGGTGACCGACTGAAGGTTGCTCAGCGTCGCGTCCAGGTGCTGGAGCGAGCTCCCCAGCGAGCCGAGCTGCTCGGCCCC
>CAZDSB010000355.1:0-8803 GCA_964507515.1 uncultured Myxococcaceae bacterium | reverse complement strand
GTCGAGGTCGCGGTGAAGTCGAAGTGCGGGATGGAGATGATTCCATCGGACGCGCTCCGCCCCGAGGCGACCGCGGCGCTCGTCGCTGCCCGGACCGCAGCGCGGGTTGCCGCCGCGCCCGGTCTCACGCGGCTGAATCGCGGATGGACGCCGAGGACGTCCATCTTGTTCGCCTTGCCCACCGCCTGCACGAGCTTGGCGCGGAAGTCTTCACTGATCCTCGGTTGATCCGTCCTGTCCGCTGCGCGCGCCGGACTGCCCACCAGCACTGCCACACCCACCACGAGGATGCTGCTCAAGATGCGTCGGTTCATGCTGCCCTCCCTCGGGCACGGAGTTGCCCGAGCGGGGGCGGACCCTACGACTGCGCGCGGACCGCTGCCCTACCGGCAACGAGACTGCGCCCGACGGCGCACTCCGGTTGCAGTACACAGCGCGCGCACAGCTCCGCGCGAGCGCGTGGCGGGCACGCGCCGCTCATCCCGTGGTGGCAGAGCACGAAGTCGTAGCGGACCGGGTCCACGGGATCGATGACGCGCAGGTTCGCGGTGATGTCCTCGGCCGCCGCCCAGCCCATCGTCCGCCGTCGCACCAGCCCGAGGCGCCAGGCCAGCCGCGCCACGTGTGTGTCGAGCGGCACCAGCAGGGCGCTCGCCGGCACCCGCTTCCACACCCCCAGGTCGACCTCGTCCGGGCCGCGGACCATCCATCGCAGGTAGAGGTGCAGCCGCTTGGCTGCCCCCGCGCCGAGCGGAACCGGGAGCAGGTGGTCCAGCCCGCGGGTCCTTCCCAGCGACCGCCGGATCGCCTTCAGATCGACGTCGCGCAGCTCGCGGACGAATCCGGCGAGCGCCGCGTGCAGATCGCCTCCGGCCTCGTCGTGCGCCGCGACGAATCCGGCTTCCAGCGAGCCCCTCCGCTGGAGCATCCGCCCCATGCCGAGCAGCAGCACCGCCACGTCCGCGCCGACGTTGAACCGGTAGACGAACCCGTCGAGCAGCGCCTTCGCGCCCGCGACGTCGAGGCCGCGCACGAAGGCTGCGGGGGATGCTCCCATCGACTCGAGCAGCCGGGTGACCTTGGGCAGGAAGAGATCGGCCCGCCCGTACGCCAGCGAGGCCGCGAGCAGCCCCGCCACCTCGACGTCCCGCGGGCCGCGGTAGCGATGCGGCAGCGAGACAGGATCCAGCGGAAGTCTCCGTCGCGGCGGCGAGGCCCGCTCCAGGCGCTCGAGGGCCCGGCGCAGGCGTCCGGCGCGCTCGGGGGACAGCCGGTGGGTGCGGCCACGACCCATCGGACTACCGGCCGAGCTCCCGGACCGCGTGACCGAGCTCCGGGAGGATGAGACGGTCCAGCGCGAGCCGGACCGCGTTCGGGCTGCCGGGAAGGACGAAGACCAGCGCCCCGCGCACCGTGCCCGCGAGCGCCCGGGACAGCCAGGCCGCGCTGCCGATCTCCTGGAAGGACAGCATGCGGAACAGCTCGCCGAAGCCGGGGATCTCCTTCTCCAGCAGTGGACGGACCGCCTCCACCGTCTGGTCCCGCCGGGTGATGCCCGTCCCTCCGGTGACGAGCACCGCCCGCGCGCCGCCCTGCAGGCCACGCTCCACCGCCGCGCGGATCTGCTCCGGCTCGTCCCGCACCACGGTCTGCCCCACCACCGTGTGTCCGGCTGCCTCCAGGCCCTCGCGGAGCGCCCGGCCGCTCACGTCGTCGGCCTGGGCACGCGAGTCGGAGCAGGTCAGGACGAAGCAGGCCACGTGCGTCGGAGCGTCGCTGCGGTGCTCCCGGGCCGGGCTCGGGCCGTGGGCCGGGGTTCCCGGTCCGTGGGCGTGCTCGCCATGGTGTCCATGCCCATGCTTGTGATCGTGCCCGTGCCCCATCAGGAGCCCTCCTCCACCTCGAGCATCAGCCGCCCCGCCTGGACGCTGACCCGCGCCGTCGGCTGGTCGTCGCACACGCCGGGCGAGGTGGCGTTGGCCCCGGTGTCCAGGTCGAAGCCCACCTCATGACAGGGGCAGACGACCAGGTTGCCCTCCACCCGGCCGCCGGAGAGCAGGCATCCCGCATGGTTGCACCAGTCGTCCAGGGCCTTGTACCGCCCGTTCACCCGCGCGACGCATACCGCGCGCTTTCCCAGGTCGTATCCCCGCAGCTCCCCATCTTCCAGGTCCGCCGCTCCGAGCTCGATTCGCATCTGTCGGCCCGACACATTAACAAGAGACCTTCCCGACACATGGATCCCCTGAGCATCGCCCGGGCGCTGCGCGAGGTCTCGCAGTACCTCCAGCTGAAGGGCGAGGATTTCTACAAGTCACGCGCCTACGACTTCGGCGCAGACCGGATGGCCGGCTTCAGCGGCGATCTGGACGCGCTCGTGCGCGAGGGCCGCCTCACCGAGCTGCCCAACATCGGACCCGCGCTGGCGGAGAAGATCACCGAGCTCCACCGGACCGGGACGCTCCCGCTCCTCGAGCAGCTCCGCGCCGAGTTCCCGCCCGGCATCCTCGAGCTGCTTCGACTGCCCGACCTCGGCTCGAAGAAGGCCGCCGCGCTCCACAAGGCGCTCGGGGTAGGGAGCATCGAGCAGCTGGAGGCGGCCTGCCGTGACCAGCGGGTCCGCGGGCTCAAGGGCTTCGGGGAGCGAAGCGAGCAGAAGATACTCGCCGGCATCGAGCAGTACCGCTCCGCGCATGCGCGCCGCCGCCTGGGGGACGTCCTCCCCGTGGCTCAGGCGCTGCTCTCGGAGGTGCGCGCCGCCCCGGGCGTCGTTCGCGCCGAGCTGGCGGGCAGCGTCCGCCGGTGGTGCGAGCTGGTCTCCGACGTGGACATCGTCGCCTCGGCACCCGAGGCCGAGCCGGTGCTTGCGGTCCTCGCACGCCAGATGGGCGTCCGCGAGGTCCTCGGTCAGGGCGAGAGCAAGTGCTCGGTCCGGATGGAGGACGGCCTGCAGGTCGACCTGCGCGTCCTCCCCGACGAGGACTACGCCACCGCGCTCCATCACTTCACCGGGTCCAAGGCGCACCACGTCCGGCTTCGCGGGCGCGCGAAGGACCTGGGGCTGACCATCAGCGAGTGGGGCGTGTTCCGGAGCGAGGAGAAGCAGCCCGTTCCCACCGAGGAGGCCCTCTACGCGCTCCTGGGGATGTCCTACGTGCCGCCCGAGCTCCGCGAGGACGTGGGCGAGTTCGAGGCCGCGCTCGCCGGAACCTTGCCAGCCGACCTGCTCCAGGGCTCTGCGGTCCAGGGAGTGGTCCACAGCCACTCCACCTGGAGTGACGGCAAGTCCAGCCTGGAGGCGATGGCGCGCGCCGCCGCCGCCATGGGGCTTCGCTACCTCACCGTCACCGACCACAGCGCCGCCGCCGCATACGCCGGCGGGCTGGACGAGACGCGCGTCCGCTCGCAGTGGGAGGACATCGCTCGGGTGCAGGAGCTGGTGCCCGAGCTGCGCCTCTTCAAGGGACTCGAGGTGGACATCCTCGAGGACGGGGCCCTCGATCTCTCCGACCGGCTCCTCTCCGAGCTGGACGTGGTCATCGCCTCGGTGCACGTCCGCCACGGTCAGGACGAGGCCGCGATGACCGCCCGGGTCCTCAGGGCGCTGGACCACCCCTGCACCGACGTGCTCGGACATCCCACCGGGCGGCTGCTCCAGAAGCGCGACCCGTCGCCGCTGAACATCCCGGCGGTCGTGGAGCGCGCGGCGAAGCGGGGCGTTCTGCTGGAGGTGAACGGCAACCCGGACCGCCTGGACCTCTCGGCGGAGCACGTGCGGCTCGCGCTCCGGGCCGGAGCCCGCCTGGTGGTCTCGGCGGACGCACACAGCACGCACGCCCTCCACAACGTGGCTTTTGCCATCCACACCGCGCGGAAGGGCGGGGCCCGGACGGCGGACGTGCTCAACACGCGCGGTCCCGACGAGTTCCTGGCGGAGATCCGCCGCCGCCGGGCCGGCGCGGGGGCCTGAACCAGAGCGGCACCGGGTCCTTCCAGCCCGGGGGCGACCGCGCAGCCGGGCGGAAGAGTGGTCCCGGCGCTTTGCACCTGTCATCGCGCCGTGGGACATTTTCGATAAGTCCCCCGCGATGTCCTCGACCCAAGCGACAAGCGCGCCCGATCCACTCCTGGGCACCACGGTGGGCAGCTTCCGCCTCGTCCGGCGGATCGGCCACGGTGGGATGGGCTCGGTCTACCTGGGGGAGCAGACGCTCATCGGCAGCAAGGTCGCGGTGAAGGTGCTGCACGAGCACCTCGCCTCCGACGCCTCGCTGGTCCAGCGCTTCTACGCCGAGGCCCGGGCGGTCAACCTCATCGGCCACCCGAACATCGTCAACATCTTCGACATGAACGTGGTGCCGCCCCGGCGGTACTACCTGATCATGGAGTACCTGGAGGGCGAGCCGCTGTCCGCCGCGCCCCCGGGACCCATGCCGCCGGAGCAGGCGATCCCGGTCCTCATCCAGGTCTGCCAGGCGCTCCAGGCCGCGCACGCCCGGGGCGTGGTCCACCGCGACCTCAAGCCCGAGAACATCTTCCTCTGCCGGCGGGACGGCCCGCCGTTCGTGAAGATCCTCGACTTCGGCATCGCCAAGCTCTTCGGCGGCGAGAACCAGGAAGGCCAGACGCACGCCGGCTGGATCGTCGGCACCCCGGAGTACATGGCGCCCGAGCAGGGCTCCGGCGAGGGCCTGGACGGCCGCGCCGACCTCTACGCGCTGGGGATCATCGCCTACCGCCTCGCGACCGGCCGGCTGCCGTTCACCGCAGGCGGCGTCACCGGCATCCTCATCGCCCATCGGGACACGCCCCCCACCCCTCCGCGCGAGCTCAACCCGCGGGTGAGCCAGGCCTGGAACGACGCCATCCTCGGCGCGCTCGCCAAGCACCGCGAGGACCGGTTCTCCGACGCCGATGCGTTCCGGGGCGCCCTCGAGCGTGCCCTGACCCGCACCGCGGCGAGCCAGGGACCGGTGACGTCCGTCGCCGGGCCCACCCCCGAGGTCGGGCCGGCACCGCGCGTCCCCACCCCGCACGTCACCCACGCCCCCGCCCCGGCGAGCGCGACGGTGCCGACGCCGGTGACGTTCCGCGGATCGCTCATCATCGACGGCGTGGCGCAGACGGTGGACCTGCGGGACCTCTCGCGGGCCGGCGTGTACGCGTGCGTTCCCGAGCCGCTGCCGGCGCTCTTCACCCGGGTGCAGGTCTCGCTCGAGAACCCGCCCGGCGCGCTCACCCGTGCCGAGGTGGTTCGCCAGGTGCCCGAGGTGCAGGCCCGGGCGTGGGGGTTCGCCGCCGGCGTGGCGCTGCAGTTCCTCGAGCCCGCTCCGCCGTTCAAGGAAGCCGTTTCCCGCCGGCTCAAGGGCCTGGCCCCGCTCACACCCAAGGGCGTCGGAGACCCCGAGGTCGAGCGCATCCTGGCCCGTGCGCGCACCGCCCCGCCCGACCCCTACGCCCGCCTGGGCCTGGTCAAGGACGCCGAGTTCGACGACGTCCGCTCGAAGTGGCGCGAGCTGCGCAACGAGCTCGACAGCGTCACGCGCGGCGGCAACCCCAGCCAGCAGGACGAGGCGAGGCGCCTGCTGGCCAGGCTGAACGAGTCCGTCGAGCGCATCGCCACCCCGGCGCGCCGGGTCGAGACCGACGCCGAGGCCGGGAACTTCCGCGGCGTCGCGCGCTGCATCTCCGGGGGGCTCACCGTCACCGTGCTCGAGCAGCACCGGGCCCGCTTCCTCGCCACCCATCCCGGCGCGGACGCGCGCGCGCAGATCCAGGCGGCGGCGGCCCGGGGCTACGAGTCCAGCGGACAACGAACGCAGGCGCTCGAGGCCTACGAGCGAGCCCTGGAGCTGGACCCGCTCAACCTCGGGCTCCAGCAGCGCTTCTGGGCGCTCCGCCAGCGGGGTTCCGGATGAAGAGCTTCCTCCTCTCCACGCTCCTCCCGGAGCTGGACCTGCGGGACGAGGCCGCGTTCGCGCGCGCCCACCCCCACCCGTGGCTGCTGCGCGAGCCGACCGCCTGGCACGCCACGCATCCCGACGGCGATCAGACGCTCCTCATGCCGCCCACGGTCGCGGCGCCGCTGGAGGGGTCCGCCCTGGCCATCGCCCTCGAGCCGGTGGTGCGGGACGGCAACCAGATCACCCTGGGGCGGAGCGCGTCCTGCGACCTGGTCATCGAGGAGGGCACGGTGAGTCAGGTGCACCTCGTCTTTCGCCAGGTGCCGGACGGGTGGACGGTGGAGGACCCCGGCTCCACCAACGGCTCGTGGCTGGAGGGCGTGCGCCTGGAGAAGGCGGCGGCCCAGAAGCTCGCGGACGGAGCCCGGCTCCAGGCGGCGCAGGTGCTCTTCACCTTCGCCTCCTCGGCGGGCCTCTGGCGACGGCTGGAGGCCGAGGCGCTCCGGCATTGAGCACGACGCTGGTCGCGGTGCTCGCGGCGCTCGCGCTCGGCGAGCCGGCCGCCTCGACGCCCCCCTCCTCGAGCGCGCTGCGCCGCGCTGCCGAGATGGGTGGCCGAGCCTGGGTGCGCGTCCTCGCAACGGGCACTGGGCCCGGCGTGCTGGTGGGCACCGACGGACAGGTGCTCACCCCCGACGCGCTGGTGCACGGCACCGCGGCCCTGGTCGAGATGGGCGAGGCGCGCCGTACCGCGCGGGTGGTGGAACGGCTCAAGGAGCTCGGCCTCGTCCTGCTGGCCATCGACGGGGACGGTCCCTTTCCGGCGCCGGCAACCCGTCTGGAGCCGCTCACCCCGGGCGAGTGGGTGGTCGGCATCGGGCCGGACGGGAAGAAGCCGCAGCTGGGGAAGGTGAGCCGGTCCGTCCCCGGGCCCTGGTTCGAGGTCTCGCTCCGGCTCCCGCCGGGAAGCCCGGTGCTGGACCGTCAGGGACGGCTGGCCGGGGTGGTCACCCTCCGGCTGAGCTCCTCGTCCCGTGTTGCGGCGATGGCGTCGGTGCGCGCGCGGCTGGGGCACGGGCAATGACGGTGGAAGCGCTGCAGCCGGCGCGGGTGCTGCGGCAGGCCCTGCTCCTCTGGGCGGTCGCGTTTGCCGCGATCGTCGCCGTCTCGCTGCTCGCGCCTCCGCCCTGGGCCAAGGTCACCGCGGTGGTGGCGTTTCTCTACCTTCCGCTGGCCGCGATGCGGCGCACCGGCGAGGACGCGCGCGACTACGGCGTCACGCTGGCGCAGTGGCCACTCGACGTGCTGCTCGCGCTGGGGATGCTCGCGATCATCGCGCCGCTCTTCGTCATCGGGTACGAGGCCTGGCTGGGGCACCTCCTGGCGCGGTCCCCCGGAGGGCCGCCGCCGGGGCTCACCTTCCACGCCCGAATCCCCGCCGGCTACGGGTGGAGCAACGTCGTGGACGAGCTCTTCGTCACCGCGCTCCCCGAGGAGTTCTTCTACCGGGGCTGGCTCCAGGCCCGTCTCAAGCGCGTGTGGCCCGGAGGAGCGCGCATCGCCGGGGTGGCGGTGGGACCGGCCTTCCTGCTGACGGCGGCGCTCTTCGCGGTGGGGCACCTGGCCATCTTCCAGGGCTCGCGCCTGCTGGTGTTCTTCCCCGCCCTGCTCTTCGGCTGGCTCCGCGAGCGCACCGGCACCGTCGTCGGAAGCACGCTGCTCCACGCCGGGTGCAACATCCTGGCGAAGGTCGTCGCCGCGTCGGTCGGCCCGCGCTGGGACGCGCGCTGACCCGCCGGAGCATCAGGTTCCCGAGCCTGCCTGCGACGGTAGGGACACGAGGAACAGGCACTCTGCATCGAGGCGACGCGGTTCTCCCGAGCACGCCTCGCCGGGCGTTTCCGCGGGGGCCTGCGCGACGTCACGGCGCTCGAGGTCGCCACGGTGAGCGGACCGACCCTCGACGCGCGCTGATCCAGGAAACCCGAATCTCGATGCCTGGGAAACCAGGCGGAATGCTCGTTTGCTCGGCCGCCCCGGTTTGCTGGACTGCACGTTCCATCCGGTTTCCCATGCGCACTTCCAGGGCCGTCTTGGTACGCACCGCCCCGGACGGACGCCCGTGCCCCCCTCCGGAGCATTCCATCGGGCTTCCCCTCCGCGGCTGGGGAAACCCGATGGAATGCGAGCTCGGGGGGGTCGCGCGCCCTCGTCCCCCAGGCACCGTGCCAGAAAGCCTCCGAAGACGCGCACCCGAAACCGCAGGGAACGTTTCAACCCGGCAAACCGGGGCGGCCGAGCAGTCGAGCATTCCAAGATGGTTCGGGAAGTGGCCAGTTTCGGTTTCCCGGATCAGCGCCACCGCTCGTGCGTGCCGTCCTGCAGACACGGCCCCCCTGAGCGCGGACGGTCTCGCAGGCCGCCCCGCACCGCCGCTGCCGCGGCGTCATCGCACGGTTTTCGCGGCTTCTCGGAGCACGCTTTCCTGCGGTCCTGTCTCGCTGCGAGCCCACGGTTCCGGCCCCTGCAGCCGTGGTCAGCCGGTGAGCAGCTCCGGCTCCAGGCTCGGTCCCACGCCGAGCGCCCCGCCGTCGGGGATGGGCAGCCAGTGGGCACCCGGCCCGAGCGGGATCGAGGTGACCACGACCGAGCGAGACCGGAGGTGCGCCCGGACGAGCGACCGCGACTTCGAGTTCTCGTCCACGGCGCAGCGGCGGCAGCGGGCCTCGCCCTCGAGGAGCCGCATCTGCGCCGGGACGTCGCCGGTGCGCGCAGCGAGGAGGACCCGGCCGTCGGTGGCCATCAGGAGCAGGCGTCCCGCGCGGGCAGCGCCCTCGGCCGCCGAGCGCTGGGCGAGCACCCGCGCGACCTGCCCGAGCATCTGGGCGGCGTCACGCGCG
>CAZDSB010000354.1:0-2604 GCA_964507515.1 uncultured Myxococcaceae bacterium | reverse complement strand
ACCGGGCTGGGACAACCGCGTCCTTGAGGAGATGCGGGACAGGCTCCACGGCCGACGCCAGGCTGATACCGACGAATGGCTCTACCCGCCCAGGCTGAGGGGCTACTGGGACGCGGGCATCCGCGGCCCCGACTTCGTCTGGGCCGCCACCGGTCCCCTCTTTCGTTTCAGCGATTCCTGGCAGCTCGTCATCAACACCGGCACGACCGTTGTGACCTTCCTGATGGTCTTTCTCATCCAGGCCACACAGAACAGGGATGCCCAGGCACTTCATCTGAAGCTCGACGAGTTGATCCGCGCGAACCGAAACGCCCGGAACGCGATCGCCGGAATCGAGTCCTGTACTGAGGAAGAACTGCAGCATCTGCAGGCTGAGTTTGACCGACTCCGGCAGAGAGCGAAGACCTCCGCCGTGTAAGCGATCTGGTAGCGCAGCGCTCATCGCACAGTGGGAAAGAGGAACGGATGGACCTGTTGACCATTCTCGTCGTCGTCCTTGTCGTGCTCTGGCTCGGCGGCTACTTCGCCTTTCACATCGCAGGCGGGTTCATTCACCTCCTCTTGGTCATCGCAGTGGTTGTGCTCGTCGTTCGGCTCTTGCAGGGGCGACGCGCCCCATAGGGCCGGTGGTGTTCCTGCGCGCCGGCCTGCGCCGGCGGTCGCCCCACCAGGGGATTCCGGGCGCCGGCAACCTGCCGGGTGGGCCGGCGGAGTGGCGGCGAGCGGGCAATCCGGACGGCCGCCCCGCCGTCTCCCGACCCGAGATGGGACTGCTCCTCGACCCGGAAGGCCGCCTCCGTCCCGGCTGGAGACTCCTGCTCTACCTGCTGGCGTTCTCAATCGCGGGTGCGATGGCATCGGTGCTGGGCAGCGTCCTCTCCCGGACAGGCGCGGTTCCCCGCTGGGCCGTGGGCGCCCTGGTTGGGCTGACGGGCGGCGGTCTCTGCGTGCTCCTCTTCTGGCTGCTCAGGAGGGCCGTGGACCGGCGGCCCTGGTCGTGGCTCGGGCTGGTTCCGTCCTCGCCCACCTTCGCTCTTCTGGGCTGGGGCCTCGTGAGCGGAGTTGCCATGCTCGGCGCGCTCTTCGCCGTCGAGACAGTGCTCGGATGGATCGAGCCCTCAACCGTGCTCACGACAGCCACTCTCTCCGCTGCAGCGGGTGCGCTCTTTGCGTCGATGGGGATTGGAGTGCTCGAGGAGCTGCTGCTTCGTGGCGCGGTTCTCCAGAACCTCGGGGAGCGCTTCCCCCTCTGGGCGGCCACGCTCGCGACGGGCGTGCTGTTCGGGCTCCTTCACCTCGCGAACCCCGCCCAGAGGGTGGGCGTGGGGTTTGTCGTATCGGCGGTGGTCGCGACGTTGATGCTCACGCTCTCGCGCTTCGTCACCGGATCCCTCGCCTGGGCCATCGGTTGGCACGCGGGCTGGGACTGGGCGCAGGACCTCCTCGGGATCGCCGAGCCCGGCGCGTCGCGGCCGGCACAGTGGGTGAGCGTGGTCCAGCGGGGGCCGGCCTTCTGGACCGGCGTGGCACCGAGCATCGAGGGAGGGGCACTGGCCGTCCTTCTCCTCGCCCTCGGTTCGTCCGCTCTTTGGGCGCTTGCCCGGCGAAGGGGGCCAATCGACTGGGTCCGGCCGCTTCTCGACGGGGAACCGAGACGGACTCTGGAGCCCAGTCCGCGGCCGCGGTGACCGTCGCTTCTTCGTTCGCCCGTAGGCGACCGCGGGGGCGCCGTCGGACAACCGCTACCACTCCAAGGAATCCCACCCGTCAGGCTTCCCATCGAAGCCGTCGCTCGACCGCGCGTCCTCGCGCCAGTCGCGTACCCGATGATGCCGTCGATCAGCGCCGTCTATCCGTTGCCAAGGAAGGACCAGAAGTCCGCCAAGGGGTTGAGGCTGTACGAGACGTTTGTGGCGGGGTGACCTCGTAGGCGGATTCGAAACCAGGGATGCCCCCACCCCGTTACTACGACGCGGTGGCGGCTGTGAACGGACGCGTTTCAGGGGGGTACGGTTCGGCGGGGAGGAGTCACCGATGCGCATCCTCGAGGGGGTTCTCGCGTCGCTGCTCGGACTGGGGCCTGCCGGAGCGCTGGCGCAGGCTGGTCCGCCGCTGCCGCCCGATGGCCATGCTTCGTGCCCCGCCGGGATGCATTGCACGCCCCTTCGCGATCGGGTGCTGGGAATGGACGCGTTCGTGGTGGCCGCCCCGCCCGGCTGGCACACGCAGGGCGCGGTGATCTACGGAACGCCCTGCAACGAGAACCCGTTTCCGGTCTTCCGGGCCACCAGCCCGGATGGTCTGACCAGCCTCGAGCGCCTCCCGCGGATGGATTGGCGGTGGGGAAAGGTTCAACAGAACTCGCCGACGAAGGGATGCCTGCCACTCCGCGAGGAGATCAGCCCCGCGGACTTCTTGCGCACGCTGTCGACCATGATGGGGGTCGACTACGTCGGTGAGGTTCCGCTGAGCACCGCGCAGGTGGAGGAGCAGAGGAAGTGGAACGCCCAGGCCGATGAGTCCAGCGAGATGGCCTCTCAAAACAATCCACGGATGTACAACGCCAGCCACGTCGAAACTGCCCTGGCCAAGGTCCGGTACCAG
>CAZDSB010000353.1:0-10902 GCA_964507515.1 uncultured Myxococcaceae bacterium | reverse complement strand
ACCAGCTACGGCTACGACGACGAGGTGGTGCTGTTCGCCAGGGCGCAGGCGCAGCGAGACGTGCAGCCTCCGCTCACCGTGGTGGCCACGGTCCAGGTCCTGGTGTGCCAAATCCAGTGCATCCCGGCGCGCCTCGAGCTGACCCGCGTCTTCGGCGTGGGTCCACGACAGGCGGACCCTGCGGGCACCGCGCTCCTCGATGCCGCCGCGCGGCGCGTGCCCCGGCCCGCAGATGCCTCCGGGCTCCGGGTCTCGGTGCGGCGGACCACTCCCCTCGTCCCCGGTCAACCGTTCGAGGGGGAGCTGACGGTGGAGCGCGCCGATGGCGCCCCCGAGCCGCTCGCGGCGTCCGACGCCTTCATCCCGGACGCGGTTCCGGGAATCGCCTCGGTCCGGGGGATCCCCGCCGGGCCGGGGACGCTGCGGCTCTGGGGCAAGGCAACGCCCGAGGGCACTGCAGCGTCACCTCGAATCGCCGGGGTGCTCGGCCTGGCCAGCGGGACCGCGGTCGAGGTGAGTGTGCCGTTCGAGATTCCTCCGGGGCTGGTCCCGCACGTCGCCGCCGCGAACGCTCCGGTCCCTGCACGGACGCCGGGCCTCCTCTGGGTCCTGGCCCTCGCGTTCCTCGGAGGCGTGCTCCTCAACGCCATGCCCTGCGTCTTCCCGGTGCTGGCGCTGAAGGCCTACGGTTTCGCGCGGACGGTCAACGCCGACCATGGCTCGGTGCGCGCCCACGCGCTCGCGTACACCGGCGGCATCCTCGCCGCCCTGCTCGTGCTGGCGGCAGCGGTCATCGGGCTCCGGGCCGCGGGGCACGCCGTCGGATGGGGCTTCCAGTTCCAGGAGCCGCTCTTCGTCGCGGTCCTCTCCGGGGTGGTGCTGCTGTTCGCCCTGAACCTGCTCGGCGTCTTCGAGCTCGGCGTGCCGGCGCACGGAGCGGGGACGCTCGTCGCGGCGGTGGACCATTCGCACGGTCCGCTCCGGAGCGCGGGCGAGGGTGTTCTCGCGGTGGTGCTCGCGACGCCTTGCTCTGCACCGCTGCTCGGGACGGCGGTGGGGTTCGCCTTCGCCGCCAGCGCGCCGGTGGTGCTCGCGGTCTTCGCCGCCGTCGGGCTGGGGCTCGCGGCGCCCTTCTGCGCGGTGGTCCTCGTGCCTGGCCTTCGCCGACGCCTCCCGAGGCCCGGCGCGTGGATGGAGCGAGGCAAGCAGCTCCTCGGCTTCGCGCTCCTCGCCACGGGGGTGTGGCTGGCCAGCATCCTGGGCTCGCTCGCGGGCGTCGATGGGGTGGTCCGTCTCCTGACCTTCCTGGTGGTGCTCGCCCTGGCCGCATGGGCCTGGGGAGCCTGGCGGAGCCGGCCGGTCCTCGTCGGCGGCGCCCTGCTGGTGCTCCTGACCGGCTCGGTGGTGCTGCGCTTCGGCGCTGTCGGAGCGGCGGGACCGGTGGCGGGCCGCGAGGCCTGGAGCGAGGAGGCGGTGTCGCAGGCCCTCGTGCAGGGGCGACCGGTGCTCGTCGACTTCACCGCGGACTGGTGCCTGAGCTGCAAGTTCAACGAGCGCACGGTGCTCGCCTCCGAGGTCGTCCAGTCGGCGCTGGCGCGCACGCGGACCCAGCTGCTCGTGGCGGACTGGACGCGGCGCGATGCGCGCATCGGGCGGAGGCTCGCGGCCCACGGGCGCGCTGGCGTGCCCATGTACCTCGTGTACGCCCCTGCGCGCCCGGGCCAGCCCGAGGTGCTCCCCGAGCTCCTCACCACCGACGGGGTCGTCGCCGCGCTCGAGCGCGCCGCGGCCACGGGACAGGGGTCTGTCGGGCTCTCCTCGCCACGCTGAGGCCTCTGTCCGGCGCCCACCCTCCGCAGCGTCGGGCTCGAGCCCGTACCGTTGCGCTGGAAACCATGAGCGCATCCGGTCGCGGCGGGCCCGACTCCGGCTAGAGTCCCCCGCCGGCCGGTGACAGGGGCGGCAGGTCCGGGTGTCGCCCCGCTGGCCGGAGGGGACGCATCTCTCGATGAGGAAGGCCCTTGCCGGGGCGCCGCTGCTCGCGCTGTGCCTCGCCGCGACACCGGCCTCGGCGGAGGAGCTGAGCACCCGCTTCGAGGCGGCCGTCCGCGCCGCGGTGGGCTTTCCCGTCGGCAACGCCACGGGCGAGACCACGCGCACGCCCAACGGCACGAGCCTGTCCGACCTGGTCTCCTGGACCGTCCCGCTCGAGCTCGAGCTCGGGGCACGCATCGGGCCGGCCTTCGTCGGCGGCTACGTCTCCTATTCGTTCGGCAAGGCCGGCAGCGCGCTCGAGGGCGGGACCTCGCGCTCGGCGAGCAACGTTCGTTTCGGGTTCGAGGTGCTCTGGCATCTCGCTCCGGATCGACCGGTGGATCCGTGGGTGGGCCTGGGCGTCGGCTACGAGTGGCTCAACCTGAGCGTCGGAAGCGCGTCGGGCACGCTCACCGGAAGCGTGCGCGGATTCGAGTGGGTGAACCTCCAGCTCGGCATCGACTTCCTGCTCGGCAAGAGCTTCCGGCTTGGCCCCTTCGTCCGCAGCCGCGTGGGACAGTACGACACGGGAAGTCTCGGACTCCTCAATGCGCAGGGCGGCGAGGCGTCGGGCAGCGGTGACCTGCAGAGCAAGGCCGTGCACACCTGGATCGACGTGGGCCTTCGTTTTGCGTTCCTGCTGTGACACCCGTTGACGGTTGTGCGCCGGGGTGAGTGGGTGCGTCGTGAACGCGACGCAGGCGAAAGGTCCTGGTCGACCCATCCGGGCCGGGACCGAAACGACCGTATTCTCGTGGTTCCCATGACTGGCGTGACATCTGCAAACAGGGGTCTGCGAGATGGCCAGTTCAGGACGGCGAAGGAAGTGTCAGGTCCCCCAGTGCGGACGTCCGGTCCACAGCCGCGGCTACTGCGCAAGTCACTACCGTCAGCTGCTCCGTGGTCGCACCCCCACCAAGCCCATCCGGCCCCGCGGCAACGGCGAGAAGCCGGTCCTCGCGGTGCGTCTGCCGGCAATGCTCATCCTGTCCATGGACAGGAAGCTGCGCCGGGCGGGTCTGAGCCGGGCCGAGCTGCTCGAGAAGCTCGTCGACGGCTGGGTGAAGCGCGCCTGATCGACGTTTCGGGAGCGCAGTTCAGCTCGCTCCGAGCTCGAACGCCTCCACCACTCGACCGTCGACGTCGGTGAAGCCGTACTCCCTGGCGAGATCCGCCACGCGAAGCACCGGCCCCGTCCGATCCAGGATGCGCGGGTCGGCAGCCAGCGCCACGACGGCACGGCCCAGGTAGCGCGGCGATTCGGTCCGTGCGAGGGCGGGCCACTCGCGCCAGTGCGCCTCGTCCGTCCGGTGCCCGGCGAGGATGAGCTCGGTACGCATCCAGCCCGGGGAGACCGCGACCGAGGCGATACGGTGCGGGCGCAGCTCCTCGGCCATCGCGAACGCCAGGCGGTTCATGGCCGACTTGGCGAGGTCGTAGAGGAGGTTGCCGCGGACGTACCGGTCTCGATCCCAGAAGGTGGTGGTCACCACGAGCCCGCCGCCGCGGCGGATCATGGCCGGAACGGCCGCGCGACTCGCGAGCAGATGGTTCCGCACGCCGCGGTCCATCATCGCCTCCCACTGCTCGAGCGGCTGCTCCCAGAACGGCGCGTCGAACACCCCGGTGAACGCCTCGTGGCCTCCCCAGGCGTTGTTGACCAGGAGGTCGAGGCGGCCCTCGTCGCGCTGCACCCGATCGAAGAGGCGCTCCACGTCTGCCGCGTCGGTGTGATCGCAGCGCACCGGGATGCCGCGGCCGCCCGCGCGGGTGACCTCCTCGGCGGTGTCCTCGATGCTCCCCGGCATGCGCGGCAGCTGCGACAGCTCGAGGATGCGGGCGTAGGTCGATGCCGGCTGCGCTCGGGTGCTGCGCCCGGTGACGTAGACGGTCGCTCCGGCCGCGCCCAGCTCGACGGCGATTCCCCGGCCGCCGCCACGGCTGGAGCCGGTCACCAGCGCCACCTGGCCAGCCAGCGAGCCCCGTGCAGCCATGACTCCTCGTCAGGGCTTCTTGCGAGCGAGGGTCAGCCCGTCGCCCACGGTGAGAACCACCGCGTCCACGCGACGGTCATCGCGGACCTTGAGGTTCAGCGCCCGGAGCGCCTCGGTGTCCGCGTCCTTCACCGATGGATCCGCGACCCGGCCCGACCAGAGCACGTTGTCGATGGCGATGATCCCGCCCGGGCGGAGCAGCTTCAGGCAGGCCTCGTAGTACGCGTCGTAGCCAGTCTTGTCGGCGTCGATGAACGCGAGATCGTGGCTGCCGGGGCCGTCGGTCGCGAGCAGCCGGGTCAGCGTCTCGGTGGCCGGGCCGAGGCGCAGGTCGATCCGGTCCGCCACTCCCGCCTCCTTCCAGTAGCGCCGGGCGACTGCGGTGTACTCCTCGCTGATGTCGCAGCAGACGATGCGGCCACCCGGGGGCAGCGCCATCGCCATCGCCAGCGAGCTGTAGCCGGTGAAGGTTCCCACCTCGACGACGCGCCGGGCGTCGAGCATCCGGACAAGGAGGCCGAGGAACAGACCCTGATCCGGGCCGATCTGCATCCCGGCGCGCGGATGGCCCTGGGTCTCCTTGCGGAGTCGCTCCTGCACTTCGGTCCGCGGCGAGAGGACGTCGAAGAGGTACCGCTCGAGGGGCTCGGAGAGGAAGGTGCGGGACATGGCGTGCGATGCACCTTGCGCGACCTCGGTGCCCGGGAACAAGCTCGAACCGGCCGCTTCGTGAGCAAGACACCCGTCAGCGACGTGGACCTCAACCGGGTGGCGGTCTTCCTCCGGGTCGTCGAGCTGCAGAGCTTCACCGCCGCCGCCGAGGCGCTGGGTCTTCCGAAGTCGAGCGTGAGCCGGAGCGTGGCCCGCTTGGAGGAGGAGCTGGGGGTGCAGCTGCTCCAGCGCACCACGCGGGCCGTGCAGCTGACCGACGCGGGGCGGCTCTACTTCGAGGAGGCCTCCCGCGCGCTGGCAGCGCTCGAGAACGCTCAGGCGACGCTCTCCCAGCTCGATTCCCGGCCGCAGGGGGCGGTGCGGATCACCGCGCCGGTCGACCTCGGCGCGCAGGTGCTGGCCCCGCTGGCCGCGCGCTTCGCCCGCCGCACCCCGGGCATCACCCTGGAGTTCATCCTCACCGGGCGGCTCGTGAACCTGGTCGAGGAAGGGGTGGACCTCGCCGTGCGCGCGGGTCCCTTGCGCGACAGCTCGCTCATCTCGCGGCGGGTGAACGGGCTCGAGGCCTGGATCTTCGCCAGCCCCGCGTACCTCGACGCGCGCGGAACGCCGGCCTCGCTGCAGGACCTCGCGGGGCACGACTGCGTCCTGTTCCGGCCTCGCCGCGGGCAATCCGAGTGGACACTGCTGGGTCCGAACGGACAGACGCGCGTGACGGTGAAGGGGGCGATGGCCGCCGACGACTTCACCTTCAACCGCGAGGCAGTGCTCGCGGGCGCAGGCATCGGCCTTCTGCCGGCACTGCACTGCGAGCAGGACGTGGCGCGCGGCCGGCTCGTCCGTCTGCTGAGCGCCTACAGCGGACCCTCGGCGCCGCTCCACATCGTCTGGCCGGCGTCACGTCACGTGCCGAAGCGGGTGATGGTGGTGCGGGAATGGCTGGTGAAGTCCCTCGGAGCCATCGACGCGAAGTCCCCCACGCCCGATGGGTGAGAGCGCCGCGCCGGAGGTGCGACTCGCACCTCCTGGGGCATTCCAGTCCCGTGACGCACGTTCACCCTTGTCAGAGAAATCCGTTGCCAGCCTAAACTCTCTGTCATGCAGCCGACGTCCGAGCCGAAGACGCTCCTGGTGGTGGATGCGAGCTTCGACCTCGGGAACGCGCTGGCCGATGCCGCGCTGGAGCATGGCTGGGAGCCCTTCCTCGCGGGAAACGCCGAGGCCGCGCTCAGCATCCTCCCCGGCATCCTCGGCGAGGTGGTGGTCCTCGTGGATCTCACCTCCGCCGTGAGCCGCGGGCTCGCGCTGGTGCTCACGCTTCGACGCAATCCCCCGCCGCCGAACGTCCGCGTGGTGGTGATGACCGGCAGTCAGCCCATCCCCGAGGCCGTGAAGCGTGCGACGTTCGTGGTGGGCGCCGTGCGGCGTCCCAAGCACCCGTCGGAGGCGGCAGCGCTCGCCAGCGCGCTGTTCTCGTCCCCCGACATCGTCCACGCCTGAGTCAGTTGTCGAGCGCGCCCCGGAGGATCCAGGACCGGATCATCACCAGCTCACCGGCGGAGAGCGCAGCCGCGTTCTCGGGCATCCGGGTCCCGCAGGTGTTCCCGGTGAGCTTGTTCATGAGCCCCGAGGTCGTCGGGTCGCCCGCGACGACGCGCTTGGCGTTGCTGCAGCTCGCGACCATGTCCTGATCCACCAGCGCGGCAAGGCTCGAGCCCGCGACCAGGGTCAGCTGCCCGTCGGGGTTGCTCGCCCCGTGACAGCTGACGCACTTGGCCGTCCAGATCGCCTGGACGTCGTTCGCGTACGACGGCGTGCTCACCGGAACGGTGACCTGACGCACCTCCGCCGGGTTGTGCCCATCGGAGACGGAGACCTGGAACGAGAAGCTGACCGAGTCCACCCCCAGATCCGGCGACGTCCAGGTGGTGGAGGCGGTCGTCGTGCTGCTGAAGGTTCCCTGCTGCACGGGCGTGGGCTGGGTCCACGAGATGGTGAGCGGATCGCCGTCCGGGTCGCTGGCGGTGATGGACAGCGTGACCGCCTCTCCCGCGACCGGCATGGACGGCGAGACCGAGATGCTCGCCGACACGACCGGTGGCCGGTTCACAGTGATGTGGGTCACCGAGACCTCACAGGAGCCGGTGGCGGAGCCGCCCTGCCCGTCGGTGACGGTCACGTCGAACGTGAACATCGTGTTCGCGGCGACGGCGGGCGCGGTCCAGGTCGGATTCCGGATCGTCCGCATGCTGAACGTGCCCTGCGGCGTCGCGGGCGAGGTCTGGGTCCAGGCGTAGCCGAGCGAGTCACCGTCCGGGTCGTCGGCCGTGACCGACAGCAGCGTCACCCCGCCCTCGGCGATGGGAGTCGAGGCAGGGGCCGCGGGGACCGTGATCTCGGGATCGTGATTGCCCGGAGGCGGCCCACCGGTGCTACCCCCCGGCCCCGTGATGGTGCCCGTCCCGCAGGCCAGGGCGATCAGGGCGAGGGCCCCTGCGAGTCGGCGCGCGTCCAAGTCTGACCGATGCTGGCATCGCCAGTCCGAGGGGGGAACGTGCGTGCCCGTCCCACCGGGTCCGACCTGCCCGTTGCCGCGCCGCCCGGGGGTGCTACCTTGCCGCACGTGACCGCGACGGCCCCGAAGCGCATCGCTGGACTGACCGACCCGGAGGTGAAGCCCCTGGAGCGGTTCGCCATCCGTCTGCGAGAGAGCTCGGTGACGCTCTCGGCGTGGCGCATGGCCGTTTCGGCGCAGGAAGGCGCGGGCACGCTGGTCCGGGTGGAGACGCCGGGCGGGCCGCTCCTCCGCGGTGAGGGCTGGTTCCTCGGCTGGACCCAGGAGGCCATGTCCACCGCCTGGGCCGAGCTGCTTCCGCCCACCGACTCGGATCGGCTCGAGTTCCCCCAGCTCGGCTGAGCCTGGTCGCTGGCGCGCTCCTGCGTGCTTCCTCGGGCGTCCCCCTGGTGCGGGGCTGAGCCCCCGCGGCGCGCCTAGAGGCCGGCGAGTCCCGGCTCGAGCCGCACGTATCCGTGCTCGACGGCCCACAGGTCGAGCGACAGCGAGCGCAGCTCGTCCACCTCGGGGACGGCCCGCGCGTCCAGCGTCAGGTCGACCGACTTCACGTACCGCTGGCAGCTGTCGCAGGCCTCGACCCGTGCAGCCGGATGCGTCTCGCTCTGCCAGCCGGGGAGCTTCTGCGGCTCCGTCTCGCCGCAGCTCGGACAGCGCACCCGGTTCGTCTGCCACTCCGTCCCGCACAGGCCGCATCCCAGGAAGCGGGCGGCGCCGTCGGACTGAGACATGGACCGGCGGAAGGAGATGCTCGGCGGCGCGCCGCACGCCGGACAGTGGCCGCTGCCCGGCGTGCGCGAGCGATCCAGCGTCACCCCGGCGTGGACCAGCGCCTCGGCGTAGGCCCGGAGCACCGCGTGCGAGAGGAAGTCCTGCCGCTCCTCGGGGCCGCCGGTCCAGGCCGTCCGGAGCCGGGCGGCGAAGAGGTCCGCGCCTTCCCCCACCCGACTCGCCGCTGCCTCACGCAGCGTGAGCGGACCGGACTTCGCGAGGAAGCGGAGCACCTCGCGGAGGGGGCGCTCGACCCGTGACAGGTCCTGCTCGAGGCCGCCGGTCAGCGGCGCGCGTGCGTGCGCCTCGAGCACGGCGGCGGCGGCGCGGCCCTGAGACCGGAAGAGCCCCGCGGCGAATCGCAGTGGCTCGCGCCCGGACGACGGCGTCTCGGCCAGCGCCTCTGCCCGTGCCGCGCGTTCCTCGAAGCGTGCCTGGAGACGATCAGCGGCGTCGTTCACCGGTCACGTCGCGGTACCAGGCCGGGTGGTGAAGCCTTGCCCACGCCTTGGTCACGGTTCCCTTCACCATCCCGGCGAACGTCCCCGGCTCGGCGATGGACAGGTAGATGTGTCCGAGGATCAGGAGGAAGAAGAGGATGAAGGTCACGTCGTGGAGGACCCAGGACGCCTCGCGGAAAGGACCCGAGAAGTAGTTGGGCCACCACATCACCACTCCGGTGACCAGCAGCGCGAAGGAGGCGAGGCTGCTCAGCCAGAACAGGCTCTTCTGGCCCCCGTTGAACTTGCCCACCTCGTCGTCGTGGTACTCCCAGCGCATGTAGGCGAGGAAGTTCTTCAGCTTCGTGAACCGCTTGTCGGCCGGAGTCGTCCGCATCTCGCCCGCCCAGTGCACGAACTGGAGGAAGGCGAAGAACGCGAAGGCGATGCCGGTCCAGGGATGGAGCCAGCGGCAGACGTGCAGCCCGCCGAACAGCGGCGCCAGCCATCCGAAGATCGGGGTCCAGATGGGAAGGCCGGTGAAGAGGGTCAGGAAGAAGGTCAGCGCCACGCCCCAGTGCACCACCCGGGTGTAGTAGCGGAAACGGACGAGCTCCTCGCCGACGACCAGGTCCTCCCGGGCCTGGGCGGCGAGGATTCCCGGGTCGGCGCTGGAGGTGACGGGGACGGCGCGCAGTGGCTCGGCCATGTCGTGTCTCCTCGCTTCAGGCCACGGGTGGAGGGGCGGCCGGCGGCGGACTCTTGGGTGGCACGCGGGGGCCGAAGCGGAGGTAGTGGCCAACGAGGCCCACCACGACCGCACCGATGCCGAGCAGGCCCAGCGGCCGCAGGTAGCTCTTCACGAAGCGAACCGACTTCGGAACCGTCGGGTCCTTCGGAAGGCCGTAGAGCTCGGGCTTGTCGGCGTGCTTGAGCACGGTGATGACGCCCGTGCCCCCGACGCCGGGCGGATCGTAGAGACCGGCGTTGACGTAGCCGTCGGCCTTGAGCTGCTTGACCCGCTCGTTCCCCATGGCCTGCATGTGGGCCTTGGTGCCGAAGTGCAGACAGCCGGTGGGGCAGGCCTTCACGCAGGCCGGCTCGAGGCCCACGGTGGTCCGGTCCACGCAGAGCGTGCACTTGGACATCTTCCCGGTCTTCTCCGAGAACCTCGGCACGTCGAACGGACAGCCGGTCTCGCACAGGCGACAGCCGATGCATTGATCCGGATTCACGTCGACGATGCCGTTGGAGTACTGGACGATGGCACCCGGCGCCGGGCAGGCCTTGAGGCAGCCCGGATCCGCGCAGTGCATGCACTGATCCTTGCGCATCAACCAGTTGAAGTTCCCGTCCACCTCCGCTTCCTGGAACTTGATGAGGTTCCAGAAGTCCGCGGTCATCGTGGGGAGGGTCTGATAGCTCCCGTCCTGGACCGTGTGCGCGTTCGGAAGATCGTTCCACTCCTGGCACGCCACCTCGCAGGCCTTGCACCCGATGCAGCTGGAGGTGTCGATGAGCTTGCTGACCACCGGCAGCTGGCGAAGCTGCGAGCCGGTGCCACGGAGCGACGCGGACGACTGGTAGACCTCGAGTCCGGGGATCGCCATGGTCAGGCCCTCCCCTCCGGCTTCTTCGCCGGTTCGCCCTGGTCGCCCTGTTTGCTCTTCTCTCCGGTGTCCGCCTTCTCCAGCTGCACCTGGAAGGCCTTGTACTCGGGCGTCCAGGTGTTGGGGTCGATGGCCCAGGAGGTCATGAGGTTCGCCAGCGGGCCGGCGTGGTTCGCGTCACCGCTGAATCCCCAGTGAATCGGGAAGCCGATCTGCCAGACCCGTTTCCCGTCGAGGTCGAAGTGCGGCATCCGGCGAGTCACCATCGCCGGACCGGAGATCGTCGCCCGGGCGGAGCTGACCTTCACCATGTCGCCGTTCTTGATCCCCTTCTCCTTGGCCAGCTCCTCCGGGATCTCGAAGAAGATGCCCGGCTGGACCTCGTTGAGCCGCCCTCCGACCTGGTGCTTGGTCCAGTAGTGGAAGTGCTCGGTGAGGCGGTAGGTGGTGCAGACGATCGGATAGTCCGAGGCCTTCCCCCACCGGTCCTTGTCGCTGGTGAAGCGCTTCACCACCGGGCTGCTGCTCACCTTGGGATGCAGCGCGTTCTCCACCGGCGCCTCCACCGGCTCGTAGTGCTCGGGGAAGGGTCCGTCGTTGAGCACCGGGGCGAAGAGTCGTCCCACGCCCTCGGGGAGCATGATGAACGCGCCGAACTGTCCCGGCGGTGAGTCCGGCTTGATGTCCGGAACGTCCCCGACCCACTTCTCGCCGTTCCACTGGATGCCGGCCCGCTTCGGATCCCAGGGCTTGCCCTGCGCATCGGCGGAGGCCCGGTTGTACATGACGCGGCGATTGGCCGGCCAGCT
>CAZDSB010000352.1:0-4581 GCA_964507515.1 uncultured Myxococcaceae bacterium | reverse complement strand
ACCGGCCGGGTCTGATCAAGCAGGCACTCTCGACCCACATCTATTTCGATGTCGACGCTTCGGCCTTCCGTTTCACCGTGCGCGCCGCTGCGATGCCTCTGCTCGGTGCTCCGATCAACCAGGCGCACGGTGGCAGCACCGTCAGCACCATGGTCTCGCTCGAAGCGCGCCCCTAAACGCACCCGTCCCCCCGGCAAACGAATGATGCCGAGCGGTCGCGTCTCCAGCCTTCTTCGAGGCGTTTCCAGTTCTTCGGCGAGTCTCCAGCCGCGCCCTTGGCGACCTGAGAGTCACGTTCGACCCATCTCGGCGGATGGATGGTGCTCTCTCTGTCGGCATCTGTAATCTTCTCGCTCCATCGAACCGGGGGTGGCCTCTGCGAAGCTTCCGAACTCAGATCGGGGCGATGGTCGCGATTTCGCTCGGATGTGGGCAGGGCATCGAGAGCAGCTCCCAGGCTCTCGACTCCTGTCCGCCTGGCACAGAGCAATTTTGCCAGCTCCAGAGCACGCCCGAGATCCAGTACGTCGGGTGTTGTCAGGGGCCCGGACGCGGCATCAGCTACTGCTGTCCTGCTGGCTCGGTTTGCTGTTCTGGGCCTGATCCAACCGAACCTCACTGCTGCGATGCCGATCACACCTGCAAGGTTGTGACGTACCAGGGGAACGTGATCGACCAGGTGTGCGTCCCGGCCATCTGCGGTGGAGTGCCCTTCAACGGTCTGCAGCAATGCTGTGGATCAGGTGGTGCGCCGGTCGCGAAGAGCCCGATCGCGAACCTCGCTGATTGCCCGGACCGCGTCAGCAAGCCCGGCTTTGTCGTGGACGAAAACGGATGCGGTACGAAGGAGCACCCGCTGCCGCATAACTACGGCAAGGCGGAGTTCACCCCGGTGTGCAACGTCCACGACGACTGTTACGGCAGTTGTCCGAACGACAAGCAGGCATGCGATAACCAGCTGCTCTCTTCGATGGATGCGATCTGCGTCAACCGCTTCAATCGGCTCTCCGACTTGCCAGACAAGATCGCATGCCGTCAGTTCGTGCGTGGCATCGGAGGGAAGGCGCTTTCAACGAAGATCGCGCAGGACGCATACGACCGAGCGCAGAAGGATGGTTGCCAGTGTTGCCGCTAAGCCCCCGTGTGGTGTCGTCGGTCCTGCTACTCGCTGCCCTCGCAGCTGGGTGCACGAAGTCACCATCTCAGCCCGCGGGCGATTCTGGCTCTCCCGGGGCGGCTTACCAGCCGATCACAGGTGTTTGGGTGGGCACCGTGGATGCTGGAAGCCGTGCCGCGCAGCTGAGATTTACGCTCCTGGAGGATGCTGGAACGCTCTCTGGTTATAAGGCGATCAACGATCCGGACCAGCCCGACACATTCGTCACGATCGACCAGTTGACCGGCGTGCGTCACGGCGACGACGTCACTCTACAAGGTGGTGCGGAAACGATCACCGCGAAGCTAGATGCCGGCCGCCTCATCGGAGTCGATCCGCTCACAGAACCCGCCCAGGGCCTGGATGCAGGTCAGCAGGCTGCGTCCGTGAACCTGTACTTCGAGATGGTGCGGACAACGACCACCGTGGTCCTCCCCGACGCCGGCGAGTACCCGGGCCCGGAACTCCGAACTCGAGACGCCGGAGCGAAGTAAGGGCGAGCGGCCAATGCTGTGTCCCAGCCCGGCTCGCAAACTGCGCTATCGGTGCATCTGGGTTCTCCTCCCTCGTACAGCTAAGTTGGGGCGATGATTGAGCTGGGCTACAACGTCTTCTTCGGCGCGATCAAGCTGCTCTTCATCCTGTTTTGCATCGGGCTCGCCTTCTCCTTCCTCGGTTTCATGCTGGTGCACTGGAAGGGAATGCTCGCGCTGCTCGGAACGTTGGTCGGCGTCGGAGCGATGCTGCTGGACAAGGCCCGCGTGATCGACAAGGAGTCCCTTCGATTCTCTCTGCTCGTAGGAGCGGGGCTCTGGCCGCCTTTCGTCATCTCAGAGGCCATTGAAGAGAGCCGGAAGAAAGCCGAGCGCGAAGCAGAACAAAAAGCTCACAAAGCGGAGCTGGCAGCTCGCATCGACAGTCTGACCCGGCGGCTCCAAGTGGCGACGGACACGAAGGAGCGCGCGTATCTCGACTACGAGCTACATCTGGCGCAGGGGAGGCTGGCACAAATGGACGCCCCTCAGACAACTTTCGGCCCCGAGTCCACGCCAGGACTCGTCAGTTCACGCCGTTCCCCTCGAGTTTGGACGCGTCTTGGACGCAGCGGGCAGTACCGAGGAGCGCCAGACCCTCCGGCTCAGGTGGGATCGACCGAGAGAGCGAAGCGGCACCGCTCCCGCTCACGGGTGATCGCCTCGGCCCGACCGGCGTCGTCGCGCGATTCCAGCCAATGCGCCATCTCGTCCGCCTCCCACAGATAGGGCTTTCCGTCCAGGAGCACCCGGCCGTGTGAGACGGCCTGCGTGGCCTCCAAGAGTGGGATCCCGCTCAGGTCGCGGATCAGAGCCTCGAACCGGCCCTGCCGCCTCGGGTCGATGAAGGCGAGGTCGCGGCGGGCCCCATACGCGATGTGGTAGTGCCCGGGGCGGATGGCCACCCCCGCACAACCCAGCCTGCGCGCCATGAGCGCTAGCATCTCGCTGAGCTCCCGGGAGAGGCCCAGCCCGGGGACCTCCTGGCCGGGGAGCCGCGGACGGGCAGGACTGAACTGTGCGATGGGGTTCCGCATCGTGAGCCAGTGGACGTACAGGACGTTCTCGCTCCCGAGGTGCCGGAGCTCGGCGACCAGCTCGACGAGGAGGTGCTCCTTTCCTTTCGCCTGGCCGAAGAGGCGCAGGCGGTCCCCGAGCCCTGCGCCGTCGATGACGATGCGGAACCAGCCGTAACCGAGGCGGCGCAGGAGGGCGAGCACGCCGAACTGGATCAGCGCGTGCTGAGCGCCGACCGCGGTGTAGTACCCGAGGAAGAGTCGATGCCGGCTGTGCTGGGAGGCGAGCCCGAGCGTCTCCTCGACGTCGGCGGTATTGATCTCGGTCTCGGCGATGTCTTCCGGGCTCAGCTCGCGCGAGATGCGGGCAAAGCGGGCGGTGAGCGGGTCGTACCGCCGCGGGATGGGTTCGGTCGATCTGGAAGCCAGCACCATTCCGGTGCCCGCCAGAACGCGCCAAGAGTCCGCGTGGTAGCCGCCGGCGGGGACCCACACCGAGGGGACACCGCGCAGCGCGTGCGCCACCTCCAGGTCGCGGAGGCGAGCGCCTTCGAGCGTGAGCCCGAGCTGCCCGGAGCGGTCGCCCGCCAGCACGTCGCCTCCTGCCAGCACGAACGCGAGCGCCGGCCTGGGCATGCGCCCGAGCAGCGTGGTCAAGGTCGCGAGGTAGAGCTCGTCACTGGCTCCTTGGGGGAGCATCGTCTCGTCGACGCCGGGCAGCGGCCCTCGGTCGGACCCGGAGATTGACCCGATCCAGGTCGCCGCATCCTCGCGGAGGCAGGCGGCGAGCCCATCCGGCGGGTGCGCGTCGAGATCGAGCACCGCCACGCGACCGCTGAAACCCTCGGCGCGCAGGGCTGCGACCGCGATCGCGATGTCGTTGACCGGGCAGAACCGACCCGCCGCCCCGGGCGCGGCGTGGTGGAACCCGCCGAGCAGATTGAGCGTCGGACCGCGGCGCTGCAGTGCCAGGCGAGCTGCCGCCAGGGTCCCTCCGCAGGCGAGACGGACGGTGCTCAGGATCTCGTCGATCCCGATGCCGGATGAGTCGTCGGCGAAGATGCCGGCCAGCGTGGTCGCGTTCTCCAGGGACTCGAGCAGCTCGGCGGTGTGGACGCGGTGGAGCTCGTCGTAGGAGATGGCTGCCGGCTCGTGCACGTCGGCCGGGCGTATCGCGCGGGTCTCCACGAGCCACCAGAGCGCGCGGTCGGCGCGCCGCGACTGAACGCCGAGCGAGACGTCGGTTCCGCTCAGCGGCAGTCGATACAGCGGGGAATACCACACCGGCAGCTCGCGCCGGGCGAGCCGGTCCAGGAGCCGAGCGAGCATCGGCACGGCCATCCAACCACGCTACGCTCCCGGACGAGTGGCGCAAGTGAAAGCGCCCTTGCGGCCGTCCGTTCCACACCAGCACTTGCACCCCGACGCTCGGAGGTTCATGAGGTGGGGCCGTGGGCCAGGACCACTTGGCGCTCATGATCCGCGACAGCATCCGGACCCACGGCCCGAAGAGCGCCATGCGCTACAAGGACGGCGGCGCGTGGCGGTCGATCAGCTACGCCGAGGTGGGCGAGAGGATCCAGGCGGTGGCGAAGGCGTTGCTGGAGTCCGGCATCCAGCAAGGGGACACGGTCGGGATCTTCGCCCGGAACGCGCCGGAGTGGGTCATCGCGGACTTCGGCATCCTGAGCGCGAAGGCCACTTCGGTCCCCATCTACGCCACGAACACTGCCAAGCAGGCGGAGTACATCGCGAGCGACGCCGGGCTGAAGCTCGTCCTCGTCGGCGACCAGGTTCAATACGACAAGGTCATCTCCTTCAAGGCCCGGACCCCACGGCTGCATAGGGTGGTCGCCTTCGACAGGACGACGAGGCT
>CAZDSB010000351.1:0-20377 GCA_964507515.1 uncultured Myxococcaceae bacterium | reverse complement strand
GACCGCCGCCCTCGCCATCGTCGCGCTCGGGCTGGCCCTCGGGGTGAACACCGGGCTGTTCTCCGCCCTCCACGCGGTGCTCCTCCGCGAGCTTCCCTTCTCCCGGGCGGACCGTGTCGGGAGCGTGCTCTCCAGCACATTTTCCGGCGGGGCGACCTCTCCGGTGCTCGCCGGCGGCGACCTGGCGGACCTCTCCGCGTCCGCCCGATCCTTCTCCGACGTCGCCGGCTGGCGCGTTCACGCCTTCAACGCCGGGCCCTCCGGAGAGCCGGTGCGCGTCCAGGGGGCTGTCGCGTCGACACGCTTCTTCCGGGTCTTCCCGGCCCGCGTCCTGCTCGGGCGAACGTTCGACGTCGAGCTGCCGGTGGGGACGCGCGAGGCGGTCCTCTCCGAGCGGATCTGGCGGCGGATGTTCGGCGCGGATCCCGGAATCGTCGGCCGCACCCTCACCCTCAATGGCGAGCCGGTGCCGGTGGTGGGCGTGATCGCGTCCGAGTTCGCCGTGCCGTCCGAGAACGAGATCTGGATCACCCCGCGGTTCCGGGTGCCCGACCATCCCCTGCGGCCGCTCCAGGACCAGTCGCGCGAGTACGGCGCCAACTACATCGAGGTGGCGGCACGCCTCGGGCCCGGCGCCACCTTCGCCGGAGCGCAGGCGGAGCTCGACGCCTTCTCGCGGCAGCAAGCGACGCTGCACCCCGACACGGGCAATCCCGATCAGCGGCTGAAGCTCGTTCCCTTCCGCGAGAATCTGGTCGGCTCGGTCCGGCCGATGCTCCTCCTCCTCTCGGCCGCAGCGCTCTTCACGCTCGTGCTCGCCTGCGCGAACGTGGCGGCCCTCCTCCTGGCCCGGGCGCTGCGGCGCAGACACGTGCTGGCGATCCGCGTGGCCCTGGGCGCCTCCCGCCTCCAGCTGTTCCGGATGACCTTCCTCGAGGGGCTGGTGCTCGCCGTCCTCGGCGCCGCGCTCGGTGCCGGGCTGTCCCGGCTGATGCCCCCGGTGCTCCTCTCCCTGTGGCCGCAGCAGCTGACGCGGGAGATGCTCCGCCCGTCCACCGTGGTGCTCGGATTCACGGCGCTGCTGGCCCTCGGAACGACGCTGGCGATCAGCGTGGGCCCGGCCCTCGCCCGTCCGGCAGACGGAGCGATCCTCCGCGCCCAGGACGCGGCGGCCGCCGGGGGACGGCGCGCGCGTGGCGCACGCGAGCTGCTGGTGGGCGGGCAGATCGCGCTCACCCTCGTGCTCCTCTGCTCCGCCGGGCTCCTCGTGCGGAGCCTCGTGCTGCTCCATCGCGTGTCGCCCGGGTTCAACCCTTCCGGCGTGGTGACCGGAAGCCTGTGGGTGCCTCAGGTCCGCTACCCGGACGCGGAGCGCCAGCGGGCGTTCTTCCGCCGGGTGCTCGCAGCGCTCGGCGAGCATCCGGAGGTGACCGACGCCGCGTTCGCCTCGCGCGTCCCGCTGGCCGGCGGAAACAGCGACCGGAGCGTCGTCGTCCCCAACCGGACCGATCCGGTCGATGCCGACTACCGGCTCGTCACCGGCGACTACTTCCGCACCCTCCGCATCGCCCTCCGCTCGGGGCGAACCTTCTTCGAGTCCGAGGAGCACCCGGGCGCCGCGGTCGCGATGGTCAACGAGGAGTTCGTGCGCCGCTACCTCGAGGGACGTGACCCGCTCGGGGTGACCTTGCGGATCAGCGAGGCCGACGGCGGGCTCACCGTGGTCGGGGTGGTGGCCGACATCCGCTTCCGGGGCCTCGACCAGCCGGCCCGGCCGGAGCTGTACGTTCCGCTCGGAGTCGAGCCCTGGCCGCTCCTCAACGTGGTGGCACGGGGCGGGGCCTCGCCCGCCGTGCTCGAGGCCGCGGTTCGCGACGCCGTGCGCACGGCAGACCCGGAGCAGGCCTTCGGTCGCCTCGTCCCCATGGACACGCTGGTCGATCGCAGCCTCGCCGACCGCAGCCAGGCGATGACCTTGCTCTCCCTGGTGGCGGCGCTCGCGCTCGTGCTCGCGGTCACCGGCATCTATGGCGTGGTCACCCACGCGGTCGCCCAGCGGACCCGCGAGCTCGGCATCCGCATGGCGCTCGGGGCGACCGCCGCGCGCATCCTCCGCGAGCTGGTCGTGGGAGCGATGCGCCCGGTCCTCGGCGGGCTGGTCGTCGGCATCGTGGCGACCGGCGCGCTGGTGTCCCTGCTGCGGGGCTTCCTGTTCGGCGTGGAGCCACACGACCCGGTGACCTTGCTCCTTGCGGCCGGTGGGCTCTCGCTCATCGCCCTGGCCGCCAACGCGCTCGCCGCGCGGAAGAGCAGCCGGGCGTCGCCCGCGCTCGCGCTCCAGTCCGAGTGAGTGTCCGTTCCTGGGATTCGCCGTGCCGCGCGCGCCGCCCGTGCCGGCCTGAGAAGGTGCCAGACACCTGAGAAAGCGCAGCGATTCCGGGTGCGTGCGGGGTCCGAAGGGTGATGGCACGCCCCTCGCTATCGACCTGAACAACAGCCGTGGACATCCCTCGCGAAAGAGTTCGAAACCTCCGCCCGGTCTACCTGGCCGGCGGCGTCACGCTCCTGGTGGCGCTGCTCGCCTTCGGAGTCACCCGCGTCAAGCCGGCCGCCCCGTCGGTGGAGAAGAGCGGCGTGTGGATCGACACCGTCCGCCGCGGGTCGATGCTCCGCGCGGTGAAGGGCCCGGGCACCCTGGTCCCCGAGCACATCCGGTGGATCACCGCCGACACCGCGGGCCGGGTGGAGCGCATCCACCTCCGTCCCGGCGCGCCGGTGAAGGCGGACACGATGCTCGTCGAGCTCTCCAACCCCGACGTGATGCTCCAGTCGCTCGAGGCCGAGCGCCAGGTCTCCTCCGCCGAGGCCGACCTCCTCGCCCTGAAGAGCAACCTCGCCACCGACCGTCTCAAGCAGGAGTCCACCGTCGCCCAGCTCGAGACCGACGCCGCCGACGCCAAGCGCCGCGCCGACGCCGACCGGAAGCTCCACTCCAGGGCGATGCTCTCGGACATCGACACCGGGCTCAGCACCGACCGGGCGAAGGACCTCTCCGAGCGGCTCAAGCTTGGCAAGGACCAGGTCGACGTCCTCCAGAAGAGCCTCGCCTCGCGCACCCACGCGGTGAGCGATCAGCTGGAGAAGCTCCGCGCGGTGGCGCGCTTCCGCAAGCAGCTGGTGGACTCGATGAAGGTTCGCGCCGGCGACGACGGCATCCTCCAGGACCTCCCGCTCGAGCTGGGGCAGTGGGTCACCCCGGGCACCCTCCTCGCCAAGGTGGTGCAGCCCGGCGACCTGAAGGCCGAGCTGCGCATCCCCGAGACGCAGGCCCGAGACGTCGCGCTCGGCCAGCGCGTCGAGGTGGACACGCGGAATGGCATCGTCCCCGGCCACGTGCGCCGCGTGAACCCGGCCGCCTCGCAGGGAACGGTCCTCGTCGAGGTCGAGCTGGAAGGTCAGCTCCCCAAGGGCGCACGTCCCGACCTCACCGTCGAGGGCACCATCGAGATCGAGAAGCTCCCCGACGTGCTCTTCGTGGGCCGCCCTGCCGGCGCGCAGCCCGAGAGCACCGTGGAGCTCTACCGCCTTGCCCCGGGCAGCGATACCGCCCAGCGAACCCGCGTCGCCCTGGGCCGCAGCAGCGTCAACACCATCGAGGTCAAGAGCGGGCTGTCCGAGGGAGACCGGGTGGTCCTCTCCGACATGTCCGCTTGGGACACGAGCGAGACCGTGAGGCTCAGATGAACGACATGGCAGTCCAGGCAGTCACCCGAGACGCTCGTCCCGCCGCCGGACAGCGGTTGCTCCACCTCGAGGGCGTGACGAAGGTCTTCCTCACCGACGAGGTGGAGACCCACGCCCTCTCCAACGTGCACATGACGGTGCACCAGGGAGAGTGGGTGGCCATCGTCGGGCCCTCCGGCTCGGGAAAGACGACCCTGCTCGCCATCCTCGGGCTGCTGGACACGCCAAGCTCGGGGACCTACCTCCTCGACGGACGTCCGGTGTCGGGGCTGAGCGCATCGCAGCGCGCCTGGGTCCGGAATCGCCAGATCGGCTTCATCTTCCAGAGCTTCAACCTCATCGGCGACCTCACGGTCTTCGAGAACGTGGAGCTGCCGCTGACCTACCGGGGCATGCCCGCGGCCGAGCGGAAGCGGAAGGTGGAGAACGCGCTCGAGCGGGTGGGCATGGCCCATCGCAGGAAACACCTGCCGGGTCAGCTCTCCGGCGGTCAGCAGCAGCGCGTGGCGGTGGCAAGGGCCGTGGCCGGCGACCCGCTGCTCCTCCTCGCCGACGAGCCCACCGGAAACCTCGACTCGAAGAACGGCCAGGCGGTGATGGAGCTCCTCCGCGAGCTGCACGCCGGCGGCGCAACCCTGTGCATGGTGACCCACGACCTCGGTCACGCGAAGCTGGCCACCCGCTCGGTGAGCCTGTTCGACGGACGCGTGGTCGAGGACGGCACCGCGGGCGCCCTGGGGTGACCGTGGTCGGGGCCGCGCGAGAGCGTCGCGGTGCGCTGGTGCTGCTGCTCGGCACCGTGCTCCTCGCCGCGGGCGTGCGCCTCTCCGAGGACCCGGCGCTGGCTGCCGCCGCACGCGCGGTCCGCACCCGACCCCTCGACCACGTCGCCGCCGTTGCCGGCTGGGCGGCGCAGGCGCTCCTGAGCTCACCTGCGCCCGAGCGCATGGCGCGGATGGGCTGTGACCGCGACGAAAGGCGATGGCAATGATTCGCATGCGGAACCTCGAGAAGGCGGTCCGCTCGGGCAACGGCTCGCTCTTCCTCCTCCGGAACGTCAACCTGGCGGTGGAGAAGGGGGACTTCCTCACCCTCATGGGCCCGTCGGGCGCGGGGAAGAGCACCCTGCTCGCGGTGATGGGGATGCTCGACGCCGACTGGACCGGCGAGTTCGAGCTGGACGGACAATCGGTTCACCGCATGTCCGCGAAGGACCGACAGGCGCTCGCCCGCCGCCACGTGGGCTTCGTCTTCCAGCGCTACCACCTGCTGGACGACCTGACGGTGGCGGAGAACCTCGAGGTCCCGCTGGGCTACCGGGGCTTCCCCCGCAAGGAGATCCAGGCCCGGGTGGCGGACACCCTCGACCGCTTCCACATCGTCGGGAAGAAGGACCTGTACCCCTCCCAGCTCTCGGGCGGGCAGCAGCAGCTGGTGGGGGTGGCCCGGGCCATCATCCACGAGCCCAGCCTGCTCCTGGCCGACGAGCCCACCGGGAACCTGCACTCCGAGCAGGCGGCGGAAATCATGGCGCTGTTCCGTCGTCTCAACGGCGAAGGCACCACCATCGTCCAGGTGACGCACAGTGCAGACAACGCCAGCTACGGAAGACGCACCCTCCACATGGCCGACGGCTGGCTCCGGGACTAGGAGAAGGCGGACCGTGTCGCTCGCCCAGCCCCGCATCCTCGTCGCCGACGACCAGCCGGACGTCGTGGAGGCGCTCCGGCTCCTGCTGAAGGCCAACGGATTCAGCGTGGTTCCCACCAGCTCGCCGGCCGGGGTGCTCGGCGCGGTGGAGACCGAGGACGTCGACGTCGTCCTGATGGACCTCAACTACACCCGGGACACCACCTCGGGCCGGGAGGGGCTGGAGCTCCTCGCCAAGCTGCAGCAGCTGGACCCGCAGCTTCCGGTGGTGGTGATGACCGCCTGGGGGAGCGTCGAGGGCGCGGTGGACGCCATGCGTGGAGGCGCGCGCGACTACGTCACCAAGCCCTGGGACAACACCCGGCTGGTCACCACGCTCCGCAGCCACGTGGAGCTCGCGGACGCGCTTCGCAAGAGCCGACGGCTGTCGGCGGAGAACGAGCGGCTCCAGACCCGCGCGCCGGGCATGGTGGCCGAGTCGCGGGCGATGAAGGCCGTCCTGGAGCTGGTGGACCGCATCGCGCCCTCGGACGCGAACGTCCTCATCACCGGCGAGCACGGGACGGGCAAGGAGGTCGTCGCCCGGCGGATCCACGCGATGAGCCACCGCGCCGGGAAGCCGTTCGTCCCGGTGAACGCCGGCGCCCTCAGCGAGGGTGTCTTCGAGAGCGAGCTCTTCGGCCACGTGAAGGGCGCCTTCACCGACGCCAAGTCCGACCGCACCGGCTGCTTCGAGCTGGGGGACCAGGGCACGCTGTTCATGGACGAGGTGGCGAACATGCCCCTCGGCCAGCAGGCGAAGCTCCTTCGCGTCTTACAGACCGGCGAGTTCCATCCGGTGGGGAGCAGCCGGGTCCGCCGCGCCGACACCCGCGTGCTCGCGGCGACCAACGCCGACCTCCACGCCGCGGTGAAGTCCGGAGCCTTCCGGGAGGACCTGCTCTACCGGCTCAACACGGTGGAGGTGGTGCTCCCGCCGCTGCGTGACCGCCGCGAGGACATCCCGGCGCTGGCCAGCGCGTTCCTCGCCTCCCAGGCCGCCCGCTACCGCAAGCCGGTGCAGCGCTTCGGGCCGGCGGCGATCAAGGCCCTCCTCGAGTACTCCTGGCCGGGCAACGTCCGTGAGCTGGAGCACTGCGTGGAGCGTGCCGTGCTGATGGCTCGCGGGACCGAGCTCACCCCCGAGGACCTCGTCTTGCGGCCGCGAGACGGCGGGGCGCGGGTCGAGGACATGACACTGGAGGACGCCGAGCGGTACCTCATCCAGCGGGCGCTCGGGCGTACCGACGGCAGCGTGAGCGACGCGGCGAAGATCCTCGGGTTGTCCCGCAGCGCGCTGTACCGGCGGCTCCAGCAGTACGGGCTGAAGGCCAGCTAAACGGTATCCTCCCGGACCCTGGGCGGACATGGGTCGATTCTTCACCTTCGAGCGACGGCTCGCGCTGGGCGCGCTCCTGGCGACGGTTCCGGGGCTGGCGCTCGCGGCGGTGCTCGCGTGGCGGACACTTCCTCCGGGGCCGCTCCGCTGGGGCGTCCTCGCGGGAGCGCTCGCGGTCTCCGCGGTGGTCATCGCCCGCCTTCGCAGCCGGATGGTCCTGCGGCTCAAGACCCTGAGCAACCTGGTCTCGGCGCTCCGCGAGGGCGACTACTCGGTCCGCGGCCGCGACGCCGACCGCCGGGACCCCCTGGGCGAGGTCGTCTGGGAGGTGAACGCGCTGGGCGACCAGCTCCGCTCCGGACGGCTCGGAGAGCTCGAGGCGAGCGCGCTGCTCGGTCAGGTGCTGGAGGAGATCGACGTCGCCATCTTCGCCTTCGATGGCGCGGGGCTGCTCCGGCTCGTCAACCGCGCCGGGTCTCGGCTGCTGCAGCGGGTCCCCTCGCAGCTGCTCGGCCGGGACGCGGAGTCGCTGGGGATGGCGGGTCTCCTGGACGGCGAGACGCCTCGGCGCGTGGACGGCGGCTTCGGTGGGCAGGGCGGCCCGTACGAGCTGCGCAGATCGCAGTTCCGGCGGGAGGGGCTGCCCCACACGCTGGTGGTGCTGGCCGATCTCCGCCGCGTGGTGCGCGAGGAGGAGCGCGCCGCGTGGCAGCGCATCGTCCGGGTGCTCAGCCACGAGATCAACAACTCGCTCGCGCCGATCCAGAGCATCGCCGCGAGCCTCCAGGCGGTGCTGGGCCGGGGAGACCCGGAGGCGTGGGTCGAGGACGTTCGCTCGGGGCTCGGGGTGGTGGCGCGGCGGAGCGAGGCGCTCTCCCGTTTCCTCTCGGCCTACGCGCGGCTGGCGAAGCTGCCGGCCCCGACGCTGGCACCGGTCAACATCCCGGCGCTGGTGCAGCGGGTGACGGCGCTCGACCGGACGAAGGGAGTGCGGGTGGTGCCCGGCCCGCCGGCGTGGGTTCGGGGGGACGCGGACCAGCTGGAGCAGCTCCTGATCAACTTGCTGAAGAACGCGGTCGAGGCCGCGGGCGTGACGGGCGGCGGGGTCACCATCGGCTGGGAGGAGGCGCCGGGCGAGGTCGAGCTGATCGTGTCCGACGAGGGGCCGGGCCTGCTCGACTCGCGGAACCTGTTCGTCCCGTTCTACACGACGAAGCCGGAGGGCTCGGGCATTGGCCTGGTGCTCTGCCGGCAGATCGCCGAGGCGCACCGCGGGACGCTCAGCCTCCGGAACGCCGAGGGGCGGCGCGGGTGTGACGCGCGGCTGAGGCTCCCGCGGGTGGCGCCGCCGCAGGAAGCCCCCGCGCTCGCCGCGGAGTAGCCGACGGACTGCTCCGTCGTTTTCCGCGACGCCTCGACCGTCGCCGCACTAGAACGTCGCTCCCAAAAGCCCTGGAGGTCCGCCGTGCGCCGCCTCGCTTCGCTCCTGGTCCTGTCCGCAGTCCTCGCCTGCGCTCACTCCGAGCCGCCGCCGAAGCTCGCTGCCGCCACCGCGCCCGCGCCGGCTCCGGCGCCCGCGCCAGCCACCACCGAGACCCCGGTCGCACCACAGACGCTCGCGGCCGATACGTCCCGAGCCACCCAGGCGGGAGCCACCTACACCGCGCCCGGTGGCTGGTCGGCGGCGGACAAGGGCGCCCTGACCATCCTCACGCCGCCCGAGGGCGACTCTCACCTCGCCATCGCCTCGGTCGAGGCCCCGGACGCGCAGGCCGCGGTCGACGCCGCGTGGAAGCTGTACCGGCCGGAGATGAAGCGACCCCTGAAGCTGGTCACTCCGCGTCCCGGACGCGAAGGCTGGGACGAGCGGCAGGTCTTCGACTACGAGACCTCGCCCAACGAGCGCGCCGTCGCGCAGGCCATCGCCTACCGGAAGGGCAACGCCTGGACGGTGGTGATGCTCGACGGGACCGAGCCCACCTTCGAGAAGCGCCTGGCCCCCACCGGTCTGGTGATCGGCAGCCTCCGGCCCGCGGGCTATGCGCGGGAGTCCTTCGCCGGCCGCAAGGCGCATCCGCTCGACGCGGCCCGCATCGAGACGCTGAAGGCGTTCGTCCGGTCCGCGATGGACCAGCTCGGCGTGCCCGGCGTCGGCCTCGCCTTCATCGACGGCGGGAAGGTGGTGTGGGAGGGCGGCCTGGGCGTCCGCGAGCTGGGGAAGCCGCAGAAGGTGGACGCCCACACGCTCTTCATCGCGGCGTCGAACACCAAGGGGATGACCACGCTACTCCTCGCCCGGGAAGTGGATCGCCACCGGATTCGCTGGGACGAGCCGGCCATCCAGGCCTATCCCCGCTTCAAGCTCGCCGATCCGGACATCACCCGTCAGGTGTTGATCAAGCACCTCATCTGCGCCTGCACCGGGATGCCCCGGCAGGATCTGGAGTTGCTCTTCGAGGGAGGTCCAGCGAAGCCGTCCTCGACCTTCGATCTGCTGGCGACGATGAAGCCGACGTCGAGGTTCGGAGAGGTCTTCCAGTACTCGAATCTCATGGCCTCGGCCGCCGGCTACATCGGTGGCCATCTCTACGCTCCCAAGCTCGAGCTCGGCCGGGCCTACGATCGCGCGATGAGTGAGCTGATCTTCACGCCGCTGGGGATGCGCGACACCACCTTCGACTTCAAGAAGGCGCTCCGGGGCAATCACGCCAGCCCGCACGGCGAAGATGCCGACGGAAAGATGCGGCTCACCGATCAGGCGGTGAACAACACCTTCATCGCCTATCGCCCGGCAGGTGGCGTCTGGACCTCGCCGCACGACTTCGCACGCTACGCAATGCTCGAGCTCTCGAAGGGAGCGCTGCCCGACGGAAAGCGACTGGTCTCGGAGGAGAACCTGGTCGCGCGGCGCCTGCCCCAGATCCCGATCGGGGAGGACCACACCTACGGGATGGGGCTCATGGTCCTCACCCGCTGGGGGACGCCGGTGGTCCACCACGGGGGAGACCTGCAGGGTTACCACAGCGACTTCTTCGTCCTGCCCGAGCACGGGGTGGGCGCGGTCATCCTCACCAATTCCGACAACGGAGAGCTGATCCGGGGGCCGTTGATGCGGCGGCTCCTCGAGGTCCTCTTCGACGGGCGGCCGGAGGCCGAGGGCGACGTTGCCGCGCAGGCGAAGCGGATCCGCGCGGAGCAGCAGGAGCTCCGCAGCCGGCTCGACGTTCCGCCCGATCCCGCGGTCCTCTCGGGGCTGGCCAAGCACTACCGCAGCCCGGAGCTGGGCCCCCTGGACATCGTCCGGCGCGGGGACCGGACCCTGGTCGACGTGGGCGAGTGGCACAGCGCGGTCGCGACGCGAAAGAACGACGACGGGTCGATCTCGCTCATCACCATCGACCCCGCATACGTGGGCTTCGAGTTCGTGATCGGCCAGAAGGATGGGAAGCGCGTGCTCATCACCCGCGATGGGCAACACGAATATTTCTTCACCGAGACCGGCAGCTCCTGACGATCGTTCAGGCGAGCGCGGCCCCACGTTCCCGCAGCAGCGCGCGGAGGATCGTGCGGTGACAGCGGGTCTCGTCCTCGCAGTAGCAGCCGACCGAGAAGTCCGTCCCGTGCGACAGCGTCGCCAGGAGATCCAGCGCGTGGCGCGCGTCGGGCCGCGCCATCTCCTTCCGGTAGGCGCGCACGAATCGCCGCCACGCCGGGTCGGTCATCTCGCGGCGGAAGGCAGTCATGGTCTGTACCGAAGGCGCGAGCACTGGAAACCAGACATCGTAGAAATCACGGACAGCGATCTGATCCTTGCGAACGCCCCTGGGCGGTCGACGCACGGTGCCGATACGTGTCCCTTCCCGGGGCACGCGCCTCGTTCCCAGCCGGACCACCCTGACGCTCACGAGGGCGACTGGTATGGAAGAACGAGCCGGAACAACAATGAAAAGTTGAGAAGCCAGGCGGAATACAGACAGTTGAGTTTCTTTTCTTGCATTCCAGCGGTTTCGTGTAAGGTCCGCCGCCATGCCAAGAACGCACGAACGGATGAGCGCGATCTCCAGCGCGATCCAGCAGCTGGAAGACGTGATGCGCGGGATGGTGGAGGAGAACTCCGCCCTCCGGAGGCAGCTCCAGGGGATCGTCGAGCAGGCGGGTCACTTCTTCAACGGGCAGCCGGCGCGGGCCCGCGGGCGTGACGGCGTACCGGCGAAGCGGGGCCGGGCGTTCAAGTTCACCGAGGAGCAGGCCGCGGGCTTCAGGAAGCAGGTCGAGGGCGGCAAGAGCGCCGCGGCGCTCGCCAAGGAGCTGAAGGTCTCGCTCCCCACGATGTACAACACGCTCAAGCGTGCGGGATGGAGCGGTCGTGGAGGTCGCGGTCGAGGCAGGGCCGCACGTGCCAGCCGTCCCCGCGACGGCATGCCCCGCAAGCGCGGTCGTGCCTTCAAGTTCACCGACGATCAGGCGTCCGATTTCCGGAAGCAGGTCGAGGGGGGCAAGAGCGCCGCCTCGATCGCCAAGGAACACAAGGTCTCGCTCCCCACCATGTACAACACCCTGAAGCGCGCCGGCTGGAAGGGGCGGAAGTAGGCCGCCCTACTTCGAGCGGGCGCAGGACTCGTTGGACACCGCGCTCTCCACTCCGCCGTTGAACGCGGTGACCTCGTAGCAGTAGGTGGCGCCGCTGACCGCGCTTCCGTCCTGATAGACGGTGTTGGCGGGGATGATGGTGGGGCTCGCAGGATAGGTGCCGCCCTGCGAGCGCCGGTAGATCCCGACAACCCGAGATGGGCGGCACGCGACCCGGGAGCCCGATCGAGCCGATACTCCGGGTCATGGTCATCTCCACCATTCCGGCTCTGCTGCTGGCGGGGTTCCTCGGCGCCGGCGCAGCCAGCACGGCGGCCACCAAGCAAGCCATGACGCGCGTCGAATACGAGGCTCCGAAGAAGCGCGAGCACGTGGCGGTTGCCGAGAAGATGCGCCGCGAGCGTCTCCTCGAGGACTCGGCCGACATGCTCACGATGCTCAAGCTGCCGAAGCTGCTCACGCTCCGGGCCGAGACCTGCGGCGAGTCCAATGCCTGGTACGACAGCGAGACCCACGTCCTGACCTTCTGCTACGAGCTCGTGAGCGATTTCATCAAGATGGCCGAGAACTCCGGCCACTTCGAGCTCACCCCCGATCAGGCGGTGGTCGGCCCCTTCCTCTTCATCGTCCTGCACGAGACTGCGCACGCGGTGATCCACATCCTCGCCGTGCCGGTCCTGGGACAGGAGGAGGACGCAGCGGACCAGATGGCGGTGCTCGCGGCGACCCACTTCGGCGGGGAGTTCGCGGAGCGAATGCTCCGTGCGGCGGCCTTCATGTACGACCACGACTCGAGGACGCGGAAGCCGGGCGAGGCGGACTTCGCCGACGTCCACGGACTCGACAGGCAGCGCTTCTACAACGTGCTCTGTCTGGCCTGGGGGGCGGACCCGAAGCTGTACGACTTCGCGAAGGACCTCGGAAAGCTCCCCGACGATCGTGCCGAGTTCTGCGGCGAGGAGTACCAGCAGGTCCTCTACGCCGAGCGGGTGCTCCTCCGGCAGCATGTGGACGACCGAGAGGTCCAGCGCGTGCGCGCCAAGTTCGCCCACTCGAAGTTTGCCCGCTGAGCCTGCCTCCCTGCGACTCGTCGCGGAACGGGCATCGGTCCGGCAACCGAGTCGCCTCTGCGATGCGCGGGCTTGAAGCATCGCGGGAGCGTCCAAAGCTTCCGCGCATGCGCTCTCTGATCGTCGCCGCGCTCGCGGCTGCTTCCTTCTCTGCCTGCGCCGCTCACGACTACCGCTCCGATCGGGAGCGTCGGGACGAGTGGCGACGCGAGGCCCAGGCCCGTCCGCCTCCCTGTTCCGACGCTGCCTGGGTCGATGGACGGGAGTATCCCGACGGCCGCTGGGAGCCCGGCCGGTGGACGTGCGGCGACAACGGACCGGCATACGGCGCGTACCCGAACGGGTACCCCCCCGGCTACGGCGGGAGCGGGCGGGACGACCGCGGGGACCACGATCCGCATCGCTGACCCGCCCTCAGAAGCTCACCTCGAGCTTGGCGGCGAAGGTCTGGTCGATGCCGCCCGGCTGGAACCAGTACACGCTGAAGTCGACCTTCCAGACGGTGAACCCGATGAGGGGCCCGAAGATCCACTGGCGCGCGGTGTGGAAGAGCCGCGTCCGCTCCGCAACGACGCCTGCGCGGAGCCAGGGCCAGGGTCGGACGTCGAGCTCGGTCCAGGCGTAGAAGAACCAGCCGTCTCCGCCCTGGACCACCCAGATCAACTCCTGCTGCGAGCTGAAGGAGAGTGGCCCCCAGCTCAGTGAGACATCGAGACCGAAGATCGGGCCGCCCTCGTCCCCGAGGAGGGAGCCGACGCTCGGGGTCAGACCGAACTTGAGCCGGTCTCCCCACTCGAGGTTCCAGCCGATTAGCGCCGAGGCCGTCCCGATCGCCTCGTCGTGGTACCGGAGCTCGAGGTGAACCGGCCCGTGGTCTACGGACGTATTGAGCACCCAGAAGTTCTTCTGACCCGGGGCGAGGTACCAGAAGAGCGACGCCCCCAGCGTCCACGGTTCCTCCTCGACCTGCTCGTGTGTCGCGCCCTCTCCCGCGATCGCAGGGGTCGCGAGCAGGACGGCCATCATCGCGCACAGGACCATCGACTCCCGGCGAGGACCCAGGCTCTCCACGGCGTGCGGGCTCTCCACTGCTCGCGAAGGAGCGGTTTCTCAGAAGCGGTAGGAAACCATCGTGAGGAGCGCTGCAGCCTCCGGATCGCTCCAGCTCGCGAGCGCCGCGGGCACGAGCAGGCTGACACTCTCCTGACCCAGCGGCCCGCAGGTGCGTGCTCCGGTATAGCGCCCTGCACCCCAGACGAGATCGAACTGGCACGCGCCGATCGTCCCCCGGATCTTCTGCGGGCTCAGCCAGAACGTCGTCGGCTGCCCGCGGACGAACCCGGTGGCGCGGGTCTCGCTTCCGTCTGGCATCAGCGTCAGATCGTACGAGTCACCGGCGAACCTGCCGACGATCTCGTTGCCCTTGAGCTGGAGCTCCACCGGCAAGTCGACCCGCACCGTTCCCTGGATCTTCCCCGACGCGCGCTTCAGATCGAGGGAGGGCCCGGCCGCTCCCGACTCGCTCACCGTCGCCCGGTTCAGGCTGTCGGAGGTCTGGAACTGGATCTCGGTGATGTCCGGCGTGGCGCTGAGCAGCTTCCAGCCCGGGGCCGCCGACTCCACCGGGGTGTGGGCACATCCAGCCAGCAGTACCAGCCACGGCGCGAGGCGACGCATGGGAGCCCTCCTGAGCCATCTATCCCCGGAGACGAGGATGTTACCAGCCGCTTGGAAGAGGGCCCCGCCTTCGCTCGCGACGCACCGCGTGGCGCGTGCGCCGCGGGTGGGCTTCGTCGTAGATCGAGGCGAGGACGGGCGCTCGATCGGCCCGGGGAGGCTGGAGATGAACACGGTTCTTCGCTGGGCGTGGCTCGCGGGCGGTCTGGTGGCGCTCGGGTGCTCCTCGTCGAACAACGAGGGTGGCACGCCGGACGCCGGCCTGCTCCACGTCGCCTCGCCGGCCTGGGAGGAGCAGGTCGTCTACTTCGTGATGATCGACCGTTTCGCGAACGGCGACACCTCGAACGACAACCAGAACAAGAGCGAGTTCGACCCGACGGACGGGGACAAGTACTCCGGCGGCGACCTCCAGGGCATCATCGACAAGCTGGACTACATCCAGGGCATGGGCGCGACCGCGGTGTGGATCACCCCGCCGGTCGCCAACATGTGGTGGGACCCGCTCCAGCAATCGGGTGGGTACCACGGCTACTGGGCGCGGCACCTCAAGAAGGTGGACGAGCACGTCGGCACGCTCGACACCTACAAGGCGCTCAGCGATGCCCTGCACCGCCGCGGGATGTACCTCATCCAGGACGTGGTCCCGAACCACATGGGGAACTTCTTCACCTACTCGCCGAGCTACGACCCGGCGGACGTCTCGAAGAACGTGGTGATGAACGGCCAGGCCGTGCCCACTGCGAAGCCCGAGCAGTCACCGTTCGACCAGGACGATCCGCGCGACGCCGCCCAGCAGAGCGCGGCCATCTACCACTGGACGCCGGTCATCACCGACTACTTCGATCCCAACCAGGAGCTGAACTACCAGGTCTCGGACCTGGACGACCTGAACTCCGAAAACGCGGTGGTGCGCACCGCGCTCAGGGACTCGTACGGGTACTGGATCAAGGAGGTCGGGGTGGATGCCTTCCGCGTGGACACCGTGAAGTACGTCCCCCACGACTTCTGGCACGACTTCTTCTACTCCACCGTCACCGACGCGCCGGGGATGATGGCCGTGGCGCAATCCACGGGACGCAACCGGTTCTTCGCCTTCGGCGAGGTGTTCGAGAACTCCGACCCATTGAGCGACACGGCAGACCAGAAGGTTGCCAGCTACCTCGGAACGGCGAGCGCGCCCGAGCTGCCGGCGCTCCTCGGTTATCCGCTCTACTCGGAGATCAACCGCGTCTTCACCGGAGGCCAGCCCACTGCGTACCTGACCTACCGACTCGGCCGGTTCATGGATCCGGCGCTCTACCCCAACCCGTACGTGACCCCGACGTTCATCGACAACCACGACAACCAGCGCTTCCTCGCAGTGGGCAGCCGAAGGGCGATGATCCAGGCGCTGGCGCTGATCTTCACCATCCCGGGGATCCCGATCGTCTACTACGGCACCGAGCAGGACTTCTTCGAGACGCGCGCCGCGATGTTCGCCGGGGGCTGGAAGTCGAACGGCATCGACTGGTACCTCCAGGGAGATCGCTACCTCTACCTGAAACGACTGGCCGACATCCGCAAGGCGAACAAGGCCTTTACCCAGGGAACGCTCGAGGTGCTCTACGACAACGAGGCGGCGCCGGGCGTCTTCGCCTACCGGCGCTCGATGGGGAGCGACACCTTCTTCGTCGTCATGAACACCTCGGACGGGAACACCTTGATGTCCGGCCTACCGACGGGGCTTCCCCCGGGGACACAGCTCGAGGTGCTCGACGCCGAGGGCTTCACGCCGGCGGTCCCGGCCGGGAGCCTGATCAGCGTCGGGGACGGGAACATGGTCGGGATCCTCCCCGGACGTTCGGTGCAGATCCTCCGGGCGACGACCCAGCAGACCACCGTGACGCCCCCCGCTGCGACCATCACCGTGAATACTCCGATCGAGGGGCAGACCTTCAGCGACGACGTGACGGTGACAGGCTCGGTCACTCCGACGGGCACCGCGCTGAAGATGGTGGTCGACGGGGCCTACGACCGTGCCACCGACGTCACCGTGAAGCCGGATGGCACCTTCAGCATCGTCCTCCCCGTGTCGGCGTTTCCCATCGGGACCGCGAACCACACCCTCGCGTTCTACGCACCGTCGCCTCAGGTCTCGACGCCGCTCAACAGGTTCACCAGCAACATCGTCTTCGTCGGGAACGCCGTCACGCAGGACGATCCCTCCGGCGACGACCACGGCCTGAGCGGCACCTACACCTATCCCCAGGACTTGACCTTCACCGGGAAGCACTACAACGACGTCATCTCGGTGAAGGCCGAGGTCGGAAAGACCACCATGCTCCTCCACGTCACGCTGGCCGACTGGAGCGTGGTGTGGAAACCGGCGCTGGGGTTCGACCACGTGGCCTTCAACATCTTCTTCTCGCTCCCCGGACAGCAGGGGCTCACCGTCCTGCCCAGGATCAACGGGTCGATGCCCGGCGGGCTGACCTGGAACCTGGACCAGTTCACCTACGGCTGGAACAACGCGATGTACACGACCCAGGGGGCGAGCAGCACCGCGTACGGGACGACGACCATTCCTCCGGTGGTCCAGGCCGATCAGGCGACCAAGACCGTGACCTTCTCGTACAACCGCACCAACTACGGTCTCTCCACCTGGGAGGGCGTGAAGGTCTACGTCACCACCTGGGACTTCGACGGCATCGGCGGCAACTTCCGCCCGCTCTCGCCGGCAGGGGGTCAGTGGGACTACGGCGGCGGACAGTCCACCGACCCATTCATCATGGACGACGTGCAGCCCATCACCCTGCCCGCCCCACCGCCCTAGTTCACTGGGGCGTGCAGGGCGGGACGCCGATGTTGGAGACCTGAAGGCGATCGGCAGTCCCGGCGAAGCCCACGTCCATCGACTGGAGCGACACGCTGAAGTCGGTGTTGGACTTCCAGGTGACCCCTCCGTCGGTGGCGTCCAGACTCTTGCTCGGAGGCAGATCGGCGGTGGCCTGCACCAGCTGGCCGACCACCTGACCGGGCCCTGGCACCGCCTGCTCCGGGACCACGATGCCGACAGTGGGCGTGCTGGTCCCGGTGGCCAGGACTAGCGTGAGGGTGGTCCAGGTCCGCGCGGGGAAGTGGCCGTACTGCTGGCAGGCGTTTGGCTGATCGCTGAGCAGCACGGTGAAGACGTTGCCGTTCGCGATCGCCGCGCTGGAGTTGGCCACCAGCCGGACGCCGTCGATGGTGACATCGAAGGCCGGGAGCCCGGCGTCGGGGTTGAAGGGACCAGGGTCGTCACAGCCGGCGAGGAGGGCCAGCAGGAGCGTGGCGGCACGAGCTCGGATGTTCATCTCTGGCGGGTGCGCCTCGTCAGTGTGGCGGGGTGATCGCCACCACCACCGCGTCGCCCAGATTGCCCGAACTCAGGACGCGCGAGAAGGCGTAGACATTGGATGGCGACTGAAGCTTCTGGTGCGTCCCGCCCCCCACCGCCGCGTGCCGCTTGCGGAACGAGCCCACCTTCTGCCAGTGGGCGAGCATGTCCGCGTCGAGGGAGCCCCAGTTCATGTCCGAGCGAGTGCCCTGCGTCGGGTCACTGCCGGCAGGGCCGAGCGTCCGCCCGCTCTCGTCGCCGTAGAAGATCTGCACCCCACCCGGGGCGAGGAGCAGCGCCGTCCCGGCCTGCTTCTGGAGAGACGGCTGGTTTCCCAGGGACGCGAAGAAGAGAGACGTGTCGTGGGACGAGACGTATGACAGCACGTTGAAGCTCGGGTCGGTGGACACCAGCGCGGCGTAGCTGGAGTAGAGCTGGTCCACGTCCGACTGGGCGGCGATCAGCGACCCGCTCGTGGTCAGGTAGGAGAGCAGGAAGCGCTGGAAGTCGAAGTTGATCAGCGAGTCGAATCCGCCGTCCGTGTAGTACGCATCCTTTTGCGCCCCGTGACCGAAGACCTCGCCAGTCATCCAGAACGGCGAGTCGTCGAGCTTCTTGGTGGGATTGGCCGTCTTCCACGCCGCGAGCGCCTGGAGCGAGGCGTCCTTCAGCGCCTTCCAGGAGGCCAGCTCGACGTTCTTCGCCGTGTCGCAGCGGAAGCCGTCGAAGCCGAACTGCCGGAGCCAGTCGGTGTGCCACTTGACCAGGTACTGGCGCACCGTGGTGTCCGCCGTCTCCACGAAATCCGTGTCCGGCTTCTGATCGAAGAACGGCGGGCGCGGAGCGGCGTCCGTGGACTCGGTGCGGAAGTCCGGCAGGGAGCTGAGCTGCTGGGTCTCCGGCGTGCTGCCCGACGCCGGGAACCCCGGGAAGCCGGCCCGGATCCACACCGGGGTCCACCAGTTCACCCACTGGCTGGAGTTGTAGTTCACGAGATCGTTCCAGGCCTGGTAGCCACGGCCCGGCGGGGGAACGAACGCTTTGAAGGCATCGCCGGTGCCGTCGAAGAACACCGCGGGCAGGTAGGCGACCAGGTCGTCTCCGGTGGCATACCCCGGATGGTTCAGCACCACGTCGACCAGCACCCGGATGCCCCGAGCGTGGGCCGCGTCCACCAGCGCCTGGAGGTCCGACGCGTTTCCCCAGTTCGCGTCGAGCCTGGTGAAGTCCAGCGCCCAGTAGCCGGCGTAGGCGAAGTGCTTGAAGTCCCCGGTGCCGCCGCCGACCCAGCCGTGCACCTGCTCGACGATGGGCGAGATCCAGATCGCGGTCGCTCCGAGACTGGCGATGTGGTCCAGCTTGGCGACAACTCCCGCCCAGTCGCCTCCGTGCCAGCCGCCGATGTCGCCAGACCCGGCGTCGGGCCGCGTCCCGTAGCCGTGGTCGTTGGACGGGTCACCGTTGAAGAACCGGTCGGTGAGGAGGAAGTAGACGGTGGAATTCGCCCAGGTGAAGGGAGAGTCCGTGGCTCCCTCCTTCTCGAGGAGGAGCAGCCCGCTCGCGTCCGGGGTGAAGGTCACCGTCCCCTGGGCGCTCACGGTCGCGGTGGTGCCGGAGGAGACGTCGCGGACCACGGTTCCGGCCGGGAACGCCGTCCCGACGTTCAGGGTGAGCGCCTGGCCCGGGGTGTAGGTGCCGTTCCCAGCGTCATTGTTGTTGTTGTTTCCGCCGCTCGAGCCGCAGCCGGCCAGCGCGGCCACCGCGACGAGGAGGAGTGCACCGCGACAGGCTCTCTGGATCATCGTCTCAGGTCACCGGGTGTTGCAGTCGACGCCGGCCGCCTCGGCCTGAGGGCGCTCGAAGACTGCGGTGGTGCGTGCGGACACGTGGAACTTGCCAGGCGTGGTCGCGTTCCAGTCGGCCCGGCTTCCGAGCAGCGGATCGGAGGCGAGCGCCGCCGGGATGACGAAGGTGTCCCCGGCGGCAGTGTGAGGGATGGCGACGTCCACGGCGGTGATGCCGGCGTTGACGATGACCACGATCCCGCTCCGGTACGGATCGAGATCGGTCCCGGCGCACGCCACCTGATCGCTGATGGTCATCACCAGCAAGGCTGGAGTCTGATTCGGTCCGGAGTACGGATCGGGGAAGTCCACCCGCTTCATCACGTCCGCCGCCGTCCGGAGCCTGAACAGCGGTGAGGCCTTGCGCAGCGCGAGCATCGCCTGGAAGTGCGCGGACATCCTGGTGATGTCCGATGCCGAGGGGGCGATGCTGGCGTCGGAGAAGATCGGCCGGATCGTGTTCCAGTTGCCCGAGTCCTTGCCCGCATTGGGCAACCCGCTCCTCCACCCGTTGCCGGTCCCGGTCCAGTCGATCCGGTTGAACCAGTCGCCGGAATCGTAGCTGTCGTGCTCCATCGACTTGCTGCGAAGCAGGTCGTCACCCATGTGGAAGAAGCGGACGCCCTGACCGAGCAGCACCACGTCCATCGCCTGGGCCACCGCGCGAACGCGATCGTCCATCGTCCGTCCGGTGGGCAGCTTGTACTGCACGATGTCCCAGAGGATCTGGTTGTCGTGGGAAGAGACGTAGTTGATCAGCTCTTGAGGATCCTTCGTGTAGCCCGCGGGCTTGCCTCCGTAGCCGACGGCACCCGCGGCGGCAGTGGAGCCCGTGGCTGTCACCATCCGGAAGTTCGAGACCCCGCCCGCCATGCCGATCTTGATCAGGTCCAGTGCGTGCGCGAGCGCGTCCTTGTCGGCTGAGCTGGCCGAGCTGAGCTCATTGGGATCGGTGTAGAGACCGCTGGAGAAGCCCTGGTTCTTGCGGAGAGTGGACCCCGAATCGAACGGACCTCCGCCCCGCGCTCCATCGCGGAGCCGGTCGTTGAAGGTGCCGATGCCCGTC
>CAZDSB010000350.1:0-9126 GCA_964507515.1 uncultured Myxococcaceae bacterium | reverse complement strand
CGCCTGCTCGTCACGGCACTCCGCGAATGTCTCATCGGGGAGCGACCGCTTGAATGGAACGTTTCCGGTCAGGGCCTGGTGAAGCAGGACGCCCACCGACCACCAGTCGCTCGCGGGTGAGAGTGCCCCATTCCGTGCATGCTCGGGAGACATGTACTCAGGGGTTCCGGCGAGCTCGATGCTTCGCCCGAGATCACTTTCGATGACGTCCGTGGCAAGGCCGAAATCGAGGAGAACCACCCGCCCTTCCGGGGTAACGAGCACGTTCGACGGCTTGACGTCGCGATGAAGCTTGCCTGCGGCATGGAGGGCCGCGAGCCCAGTCGCGAGTCCTCGCAGAGACCGTCTCAGCCGGCTCTCATCGAGTCCCGGACGACGGACGTGCGTGAGGAAGTCATCGCCCGGCACGTACTCCATCGTGAGGACCACCCGGTCGTCCTCGACGAGCAGCTCGTAAAAGGACACCAGGTTCTGGTGGCGAAGGTCCGCGAGTGCGCGAAACTCGCGCTTGAGTCGGTAGACCAGGTCCGCCCTCGCGGTGGGGATCGTCTTGACCGCGATGTCCGTCCCGGTCGCGAGGTCCCGGGCGAGATAAACGACGCCGAAACCTCCGGAGCCAAGACGGCGAAGCACGAGAAAGTGCCGAGAGCCGAATGTCCACTCTGCTGCCGGCATCTCGCGGCTCGACGGATCTTCCTGCGCTCGGTCGCGGTGTTCCGGCATTCCCCCTCCACCCGCGCGCACCATCTGAGTTCTTTGGTGCTCCGGTTGCAAGAGCCCGAAGTCGGCTTGCCGTATCAGGTCTGGAGCGCCGCCGGACGCGGTCAGTACCTGAGCCGGCCTCGGAACTATTTCCGCGCCTTCCCGAGTCCTGTCCACGGACGACATCCGTGGCGCTCTGGAAGGACAGACCCGAGGACGACGGCGCGGTACACGCCAGCGAGACGGCGCTCCGCCGTGTGGCCGATGCCGCGGTGGGTGACGCGATCCGGGCGCTCCGCCGCGCACTCCACGCGGACGACGTGGAGCGCCAGCGGGAGACGACGGTGCTCCTCACGCTCGCGCGACAGCTCCGTGACGATCTGGACGGCGGCACCTGGAACCGGCTCGACGCAGGAGAGCGCCAGCAGCTTCGCCGGGCCTTCCTGATGGTCGCCCTGCTCGCGTGCGCGCAGGGGCCGATCCCGTTCGCTTGACGGAATCGGTGGAATAGCCGCGCGGACGTCCGGGTCCTGCCGCCGAGCGATGCGTCGGTGACGGCCGCGAGGGAACCCGGGGCCGCCTCCGCCGTGTCCTCGGCATCGCGCATTCACCACACAGGAGACGTCCGTGCACCACACTCGGCAGAGTCGCTGGCACCCGTGTGTCCCGGGAGCGCTGGCAGGTTGTCTTCTCGTTCTCGGGAGCCCGTCGGCGCGCGCCGCGGACGCGGGTCCCTCGAAACCCGTGCTCAACAAGTGGTCCGCGGTCCTCTACGGATTCGCCGAGCTCGACGCGATCCACGACTCGCTCCAGGGACCCAACGACCTGATGGGGAACGCTGCCTTGCCCCGGAGCGGCACCTACGCCGCCACCCACGATCAGGCGACCTTCAGCGTGCGCAACTCCCGGCTCGGGCTCCGCGTCGGCGCGCCGGACCTCGGACCGCTCCGTGCCTCGGCCGTCGCGGAGATGGACTTCTTCGGGAATCAGCCGGCGGTGAGCGAGGCCGCGTTCTTCAACAACCCCACCTTCCGCATCCGCCACTTCTACTTCAAGCTCGAGACACCAGTCGTCGACCTCACCGTCGGCCAGACCTGGGAGCTCTTCGGCTGGCAGGCCTACTTCGTCCCGGCGAGCGTCAACCTCCAGGGGCTCCCGGGTCAGGTCTACAGCCGGACCGCGCAAGTTCGAATCTCGAAGACCCTCGCGCTCTCGTCCGACGTGGGCCTCGACCTCGCAATCGCCGCGCTCCGGCCGCCCCAGCGCGCCGGAGGCCTCCCCGATGGTCAGGCCGGCGTGAAGCTGAACCTTCCGTGGCGAAAGGCGTACCACACGGTCGGCGGCGCGAGCAGCGCGCTCGATGCGATGGCGCTCGGCGTCTCGGGGACCGTGCGCCGGTTCGCGGTGCCCGCCTTCGAGCCGAATGCGAAGACCGACGTCACCACCACCGGCTGGGGCGCCTCGGTGGATCTCCTCCTGCCGATCATCGCCGCGTCCAGCGTCTCCCACGACAACGCGCTCACCTTCACCGGCTCCTTCGCCCGCGGCGAGGGCATCTCCGACCTGTACACCGGCCTGGGCGGGCCGCCCTTCCCGTCCATCCCGGGGACGCCGCCCACGCCGTACACCGCGCCGATCGACGCGGGGCTGGTGGGCTTCGACGCCACGGGCATTCTCCACGCCGTGTCGTACCAGTCGTTCCTCCTGGGGCTGCAGTACTGGCTTCCGGGGAGCACCGGGCTCTCGCTCGTCGCGAACTACTCGCACCTCCAGTCGTTCAACGCGGCGGAGCTGGCCGGCGGCAACAAGAACGTGGTGGTCCGCCAGCAGTACGCGAGCGGGGCGATCTTCTGGGACGTGACCCAGCCCATCCGCTTCGGCCTCGAGTACGCGTGGCTGGAGCAGCACTTCACCGACGGGCCTCCCTCCGTCGATCGGCGGGTCCAGCTCAGCGGCTGGTACGTGTTCTAGCGGCCGGGGCACGTCCTGTGGTGGCCGGCGGCCCGGAGCTGGGGCAGAACGCAGGGCCGATGATTCCCTCCTTCGAGGAAGCGAGCGTCGTCCGGAAGACCGGCCCCGGCACCTTCGAGGCCAACGTTCCAGACGGCTGGCAGCAGGGGCGCGGCGCGTTCGGTGGGCTCGTCTACGGCGTGCTCGCCCGCGCCATGGAGCAGGTGGTGGACGAGCCGGCGCGCAGGCTCCGGACACTGACCGGCGACATCGCCGGGCCGGTGATGCCGGGAACGGCGACGGTCCGGGTCGACGTCCTCCGCCGCGGTGGCAAGCAGAGCAACCTCCAGGCGACCCTCCTCCAGAAGGGCGAGCCGCTGGCGGTCGCCATCGGCGTGTTCTCCGCGGCGCGTGACGTCCACCCGCCCGAGTTCAGCCGCGAGACGCCCGAGCGCGCGGACTGGGACCAGATCCCGCCCCACGCGCTCGAGCCACCGTCGGGGCCTCCGTTCGGCAGGGCCTACGAGTATCGCTCGACGGGGCCGATGCCGTTCACCGCGGGGCGCGAGGCCGAGACCGCCGGATACCTCCGCGAAAAGACCGTTCCTTCCCGGCGAGACGCGCCGAGCATGGTGGCCCTCCTCGATGCCTGGTGGCCGACGCTCTGGTCGATCGACCGGGTCTACCGCCCGATGGCCACCGTCAGCTTCGCCGGCCAGCTGCTGGTGGATCCGGCGCGGCTGGACCCGACGGACCGGCTCTTCCACACCGCCCGCATGGCCGCGCTCAGCGACGGATTCTTCGTCGAGCTGCGCGAGCTGTGGAGCGGAGACGTCTGCGTGGGGATGAACCAGCAGACGTACGTCGTCCTCGGCTAGCGAGCCGGCACCGGGGCCGGAGCGCGCTCCACCGCGTGCCGGCACCATGGACCCGGGTGTCCGGGGATGGGCGGAGGCTCGATGCGCCGGAGGAGCGCGCCGTGCTGCTCGAGTGTCCCGTCCGGGCGGTCGAGCGCGCAGGGCGCGAGCACCAGCCTTCCCGGGCGCAGCTCCGCGAGATTGGCCGGGAACCGATCCAGATTTCCCTCGGCCCCGATGGGCACCAGCAACCCGCTCGGGCCCAGCGACGCAGGGACGTAGACGTCGAGGTAGTCGGCCAGGAGCACCGCCGGGCCGGACGCGACCAACCGGGCAGTGTCCGCGCGGGCCTCCGCGAGCGGGTCAGGAGGCGCCGTCGGCACCGCGACCACCAGCGCGAGCAGCCCGAGCGCGAGCACCGCTCCGCGGAACCGACCGGCCAGCGCGCAGGCGAGGAGCGCGAGTCCGTGGACCGCGGCCGCGATGGCCCAGAAGGTGGGCAGCGAGAGGTAGCGACCGGCGAATTCGTTCATCCGGAAGTAGCGCACGAGCATCAGCCCCGGGAGCACCGACAGCCCGAAGGCGAGCAGCGCGAGCCCGTCGAACCGCTCGCCGCGCGTCCTCCGCGGAGCCGCGGTGGCCGCCGCGCCGACCAGGAGCGGCCACAGCCCTCCCTCGTGACGGAGCGACGCGAGGACCGGTCCCAGGTTTGCGAGCACGTGGCCGCGATCGATCCGCAGCGACGTGACGTAGGTCCGGCCGAACTGCCTGACGGAGTCCGCGGCGTGGAGGCGGTGCAGCAGCGCATCGAACGCTCCCGCTGCCCCGAGCCCGGCGAGCACGCCGACCGCCCTCCCCGGCTGCGCCCGCGCCCGGAACGCCTCGAGGACCGCCACCGCCAGGAGCGCCGCCAGGCTCGCGGTGTTCATCCAGGTCGCGAGCGCCGTCGCCACCGCGAACCCGGCGAGCGGGAGCCAGCGACCCTTCCCGGGGGGACCACCGAGCGCGACCCGGCAGCCCCACCACGCCCAGCACATCGCCACCACCTGCCACAGGTACGGCTGTCCGGCCTGGAGGAAGTTCCACGCCACCGAGTGGGACACCACGAACGGCACCATCAGGGTCAGCACCGCGAGGGCCGGACTGCCGAGCACCGCCGCGAGCGGGATCGCCGCCGAGCAGAGCGCCAGCAGCGACAGGCGGAAGTAGGCCTCGGGGGTGTTCAGATCGAGCGCTCGGCCGAGCAGGAACGGCCACGTCCCGAAGCGGTCCTGCAGCGGGTAGAAGAGCGTGAAGGCACCCCTTCCCATCCCCTGCATCAGGAGAATCGGCACCGCGCAGTCGGAGTTGTAGAAGGGCGCGGGACCGAGCCCGGGCGAGAGCCGCAGGGCGCACCCGGCCAGCGCGAGCGCTGCGGCCCACGGGTCGACCCGGGACCAGGAACGGAGCTCAGTGCGCTCCAAGGAGATCGCCGCGGCCCAGCACCCAGGTGTCCGGCTCGAAGTGCTCGCGGCTCACCCACGCCCGGACCTCGTCCGGCCCCAGCCGGGGCGCGAGCGGTGCGTCGGCGTCCAGGAGGTGGTGCAGCAGCACCACGTGCGTCGCGGCGGACGAGGCGAGCAGCGCGGGCGAGATGCCGCCGAACGCGTCCTCTGGAGTGTGGATCTTGGGTTCCGGGCCGAGCACCTCGTCGCGCTTGAACGCGAAGGTCGTGGGGATTCCTTCCAGCGCGAACGGCGCATGGTCGCTGAAGGCAAGGAACAGGGGGCCGAGCGGCTCCATCCGCGGCGTCCCGCTCGCGGCCCCCAGCGGCGACAGCGCTCGCTCGACCCCGGCCTGCACGTCCTTCCGCCCGAAGACCATCCAGTCGGTCCACACCTGTGCGACGCCGTCGATCTGCACCATCGCAACGACCGGGCCGAGCTCGGTGCGGTGCTGCTGGACGTACGCCGTGGATCCGACCATCCCCATCTCCTCGCCGGTGAAGGCGATGACCCTGAGGGTCCGGCGGGTCTGGCCCGACGCACGGATCAGCCGCGCGACCTCCAGGGTCGTCACCACGCCGGCGCCGTCGTCGAACGCACCCGGGGAACCGGCCACCGAGTCGAGGTGCGCGCCGATGACGACGAGCTCGCCGGGCATTCGCCCCGGCACCTCCCCGACCACGTTGTGCGCGACGCCCGGTCCGGGCAGGCGTGGCCGGGCGCCGAAGCGCGCCTTCGTCGTGCCCTTCGCGACCAGGCGCTCCACCGTCTCCGAGTCCTGCGCTCCGAGGAGCACCACCGGCATCGGCATCAGGGTCCCCGGGTGTGCCGGATCGACCACGCTGACGCTGAGAGGATTCTTTCCCTTCCCGAGCACGACGACGCCACGGGCGCCCGCGGTTCTCGCCCGCTGGTAGAAGTCCACCACGTCGCGGAAGCGGATCGACATGTTGCCGCCGAGGGGCCCGCGCTCGGTGACGAGGAGCTGACCTCTCACCGACGCGTCGAGGGGCGTGTCGATCGAGACGCGGCGGAGGGTGACCACCGAGGATTCGGCGGACCCGGTCCACATCATCTGCACCGGGCTCAGACGGTGCGTCTCGGGAGACACGAGCTCGAGCGTGACCTCGCCCGGCTCCCAGCGGTCGGGGAGCGGGACGTCCTCGAGGTGGACGTTGCTCATCCCCAGGGCCCGCATGCGCTCGGCGACGTACTGCTCCGCCCGGGTGCACGCGGCGGTGCCGGGGACGCGCGGCCCGATCTCCTCGGAGAGCACCCGGAGCATCGAGGCGCCCTGTGGCTCGATCAGTGCGCTGCCGGCGAGCGCGCGAAGCCGGTCCTGCGCATCGGACGGGGTGGCGAGCTGCGTGGTCGCGGGTCCGGCACAGGCGGCGAGACTCGCGAGGACCAGAAGCCAGGAACGATGCATGACGGCGAATTGAGCGCACCCACCGCTGCCACTGCAAACGGTTCCGCTAGCCGGGCGCGGCGTCCAGCGGCATCGACAGCTGCCGCTCGGCGGAGGGCGAGGATGGGAGTCTCAGCGCCGTCGCCCGGGTGACCTGGACGTTCACCACGTTCGAGACCCGCTCCACCCTGCCCTCGGCGTAGAGGAAGGCGGAGCCGAGCAGCACGCCGCGATCGCGCTCGAAGATCTCCGGAGACACCACGAGGTTGGAGATGCCGGTCTCGTCCTCCAGCGAGAGGAACGCCACTCCCTTGGCGGTGGGCGGACGCTGCCGGCAGATGACCAGACCGGCGATGCGGATCCGCGACTTCGCCGGCGCGCGCTGGAGCTGGACGGCGGTGAGCACCCGGCGGACGTCCAGGAAGGGACGCATCAGCGCCAGGGGATGCCGGGTCAGCGACAGCCCGGTGGTGCGGTAGTCCTCGGCCACCCGCTCGGCCTCGGGCAGTGGCCGCCCCGGCGCGGGCGAGCGGTCCATCGGCATGCCGCGGAACAGGTCGTCCTCGGCGGAGGGCCCCAGCGCCTGGACGTCCCACACCGCCTGCCGCCGGCTGCCGCACAGCCCGTCCAGCGCGCCCGCGCGGGCCAGCCGCTCCAGCGCGTGCCGTGGGATGTGCACCCGTCGCGCGAGGTCTCCCAGGTCGGCGAAGCCGGCCTCGCTGCGCCCCTCCACCAGCGCCCGGGCGTGAGCTTCTTGCAGTCCCTTCACCTCGCGCAGCCCGACGCGGAGCTCTCCGTCCTCCAGCGTCGCGTCCCAGTCGGAGTGGCGCACTTCGATGGGCCGCACCACCACCCCGTGCCGCTTCGCGTCCTCGACGATGGTGTGCGGGGCGTAGAAGCCCATCGGCTGGCTGTTGAGCAGCGCCGCGGCGAACGCCGCCGGGTGGTAGCACTTCACGTAGGCGCTCGCGTAGGCGATGAGCGCGAACGACGCCGAGTGGGACTCGGGGAAGCCGTAGTGGCTGAACCCCTTGAACTGCTCGAAGCACTTCTCGGCGTAGTCGCGGCCGTAGCCCCGGCCCACGCACCCGTTCACGAAGCGCTCGCGCCAGGGCACCAGCAGCACCTCGGCCCGCTTGTGGCTCAGCGCCCGCCGGAGCGCATCCGCCTCGCCCTGGTCGAAGCCCGCGGCGGTGACGGCGAGCCGCATCGCCTGCTCCTGGAACAGCGGCACCCCCAGCGTCTTCTCGAGGATGTGCTTCACCTCCTCGGACGGATACGTCACCTCCTCCAGCCCCTCGCGGCGGCGGAGGAAGGGGTGGACCATGTCCCCGAGGATGGGCCCGGGACGGATGAGCGCGATCTCGATGGTGAGGTCGTAGAAGCTCTTGGGCTTCATCCGCGGCAGGAGGTTCATCTGCGCGCGGCTCTCCACCTGGAAGACGCCGATGGCGTCCGCCTCTCCCAGCATCCGGTACACCGCCGGGTCCTCGCTGGGGATGGTGGCCAGGTCGAGGTGGATGCCCTCGTGCTTCTCCACCAGGGCGAAGGACTTGGAGAGCACGGTCAGCATGCCCAGGCCGAGGAGGTCCACCTTGAAGATGCCCAGCGCGTTCAGGTCGTCCTTCTCCCACTGCACGACGGTGCGGTCCTTCATCGAGGCGTTCTCCACCGGCACCACCTCGGCCAGCTCGCCGTGGGTGATGACGAAGCCGCCCACGTGGATGGAGAGGTGGCGGGGGAAACCTTCCAGCAGCTGGGCCAGCGCGAGGGTTCGCTGGACGCCGGGGTCCTCGGGGCGGAGTCCCGCCTCGGTGACGTGCGCGTCGGTCAGGGTGCTGCTCCCTGCCATCTCGGTGTGCTTGGCGAGCCGGTCCACCTGGTCCAGCGAGAGCCCGAGCGCCTTGCCCACCTCGCGGATGGCGAGCCGCCCGCGGTAGCAGATGACCTCGCACACCATGCCGGCGCGGTCCCGGCCGTGCTTGCCGTAGACGTACTGGAGCACCTCCTCGCGGCGCTCGTGCTCGAAGTCCACGTCGATGTCCGGAGGCTCGGGACGTTCCAGGCTGAGGAAGCGCTCGAAGAGCAGCCCCATCCGCACCGGGTCGATGGAGGTGATGCGGAGCGCGTAGCAGACCGCCGAGTTGGCTGCGCTCCCCCGCCCCTGGCAGAGGATGCCCTTGCCGATGGCGAAGTGGACGATGTCGTGGAGGGCGAGGAAGTACCCGGCCACCTCCAGCTTCTCGATGAGCCGGAGCTCGTGCTGCACCTGCTTCCGCACCGCCTCCGGGACGCCGCCGGGATAGCGGAAGCGGAGCCCTTGCTCCACCAGGTGCCCGAGCCAGCTCTGGGTGGTGTGGCCCGGCGGGAGGTCTTCCTGGGGGAACTGGTAGCGGAGAGCGTCGAGCGAGAAGTGACAGCTGTCGGCGATCTCCAGCGTGCGGCCCACCACCTCCGGCGCGTCCGACCAGAGCCGCAGCATCTCCCCGGGGCCCTTCAGCGTCCGCTCGGCGTTGGGGAACAGCTTCCGGCCGGCGCGGGCCACCTGGGTCTGGTGGCGGATGGCGGCGAGCACGTCTTGCAGTGGCTGGCGATCGCGCGCGTGGGTGTGCACGTCGCTGTGTGCGCAGAGCGGAAGCTCGAGGGTGCGAGCCAGGGCGCGGGCGCGTTCCCAGCGTGCGTCGTCCCCGGCGGACAGCGTGCGGCAGGCGCCGACGTAGAAGCG
>CAZDSB010000349.1:0-5496 GCA_964507515.1 uncultured Myxococcaceae bacterium | reverse complement strand
CCGTGCGCCTTCTCCCAGGCCGTCAGCTCCGCCGGGGTGGGCTGCTTGATCTTCCCGGCGTAGGCAGCCGGGTCGAACTTGACCAGCGAGAGGCTGACCGTGTCCCCGTCGCGCTGGAACCGGGCGCGGAGCTCGTCCTCGGACACCTCCGCGGTGTCGGCCACCATCCCGAGCAGGCGCCCCGCGGCGAGGCGGCGGCGCAGGCCGGCCTCGTAGACCGGGGGAGTCTTCCGGACGTACGACTGGAGCACCTGGGTGTAGGTCTCCGGGTCGAACTGCCCATCCTTCTGGAAGCTCGGGTCCTTGCGGATGGAGTCCAGCAGGTCGGTGTCGGACACGGTGATCCCATGTGCCTCCGCGGCCTGCTCCAGGAGCTCGGTGGTGATGAGCTCGTCCAGCACGCGGCCGGGAATGCCGAACTGCCGGGCGAGGGCCTCGGGGAGGTCACCGCCGCTCCGCATCCGGAGGGCATCGATCCGCTGGCCATAGGCGCGGCGGAACTCGGTGAGGGAGATCTCCTGGCCATTGACCCTGGCCGCCGCGTCCTTCACCTGGGGAGTGAGGGGGGCGTTGCAGCCGCGGCTCCCCGGTCCGAACTGCAGGATGAAGACCAGGGCGATGGCGAAGATGAAGAGGTAGGAGAAGAAGCGGCGGGCGTCGAATCCGGAGCTCATCGTGGCGTTGTCGGCAGGTGCTCGCCCGTGGCAGCAAGAGGCCAGCCGGCCTCGGGAAGCATCCTTGACCCTCTAGGGGACCGACTGTGAAAATACAAGCGCTTCCGCAGCAATGAGAAGGGCCCCCCGAACCCTTGCTGTCCTTCCTCAAGCGTCACCGTGAACCCCTGCTGGTCTGCCTCATCCTCGCGCATGCGCTGGGGATGTTCCTTGGCTCGAGCCGCCGGGTGCGCGAGCCCAACCTCGTGGATCGGATCGCGCTCGCGGTGACCGCGCCGGTGCAGGGCGCGGCGGTGGCGACGATCGACGGCACGGTGAACTCCTGGCGGCAGTACGTGTCGCTCCGCAACGTGCGCCGCGACAACGCCACCCTCCAGGACGAGAACACCAAGCTCCGCGCCGACGTCGTCGGTCTCGCGGAGGCGCGCGCGGAGAACGACCGGCTGCGCCGACTGGTCCACTACGACGAGAGCAACCCCGGTCCGAAGGTCGTCGCCCGCGTGCTGGGCATCAATCCGGATCCGAACCGTTTGACCTTGCGGATCGATCGCGGCGAGGGCGACGGGGTGCGCCGGGGGCAGGCGGTGGTGACGGCGGACGGCGTGGTAGGGCAGGTGCTGCGGGCCACCGCGAGCGCCGCGGACGTGCTGGTGGTGTTCGATCCGAACTCCCGCCTCGGCGGCCGCGTCCAGCGGACGCGAGCCCGCGTGGGCATCAGCGGCGCAGGTGACGACCAGGCGCTGAAGCTCGAGTACCTCCTGCGAACCGAGGACCTCGAGGAGGGTGACCTGGTGCTCACCTCGGGGACGGACGGTGTCTATCCCCCGGGGCTGGTCGTGGGCCGGGTCACCGGCGTGCAGCGGCAGACGAGTGGGATGTTCCTCAACGCAGGCATCCTCCCGGCGGTGAACTTCTCCAAGGTGGAGGAGGTCGTGGTGCTCGCGCCGCAGCCCGCCGCCTCCTTCCCCACCCGAACCGACGGACAGGGCCGCCGATGAAGCTCGCGCTCACCCTGGTCCTCACGCTGCTCTTCCTCGCGCTCGAGTCGGTCGCGGTGAAGTACGTGGGCCTCGGGGTCGCCCGCATCGACGTCACGGTGGCGATCGTGGCGTTCCTCTCGCTGCGGGCCGGACTGCTGGAGGGCGCCGCCGCGTCCTATGCGGTCGGCTACCTGCTGGATCTGATGACCGGGCGGCCCACCGGGCTCTACACGCTGCTCGCGGTGGTGACCTTCCTCCTCGGGCGGATCGCCGCGGGGCTGGTGGACGTGCGGTCGGGGAGGTCGTTCGCGCTCTTCGCGATGGCGGCGGACGCGACGCACGGGGTGCTCGCCTGGGGCATCGCCTCGGTGAGCAGCAAGCAGGTGTCGCTGTCGGGACTGTCCGGGCTGCCGCTGGAGGTGCTGCTCACCGGGCTGGCCGCGCTCGTCCTCTATCCGTTGCTGAAGCGCTTCGGCCTGGGCGCCGAGAAGCGAGACCCGGGGCTGCTCGCCCCATGACCCTCGGGCAGACCAGCGCCGGAAAGGATCTCAAGGCCCGGTACCTCTGGCTGGGCCTGGTGATGGTGATGGGGCTGCTGGCGCTCGCCGGCCGTCTCTACCGGCTGCAGATCGCGCGCGGGGACGAGTACTCGGCCAAGTCGGTCGCGAACTTCGTGAAGGAGATCCGCGTCAAGGCGGACCGGGGAATCATCAAGGACCGCCGGGGCGAGATCCTGGTCGACAGCCGGCCATCCTTCGACGTCTTCATCACCCCGGCATTCTGCGAGCGGTGCTCGGAGGAAGTCCTCCCCCGGCTCGGCGGATGGCTCTCCTGGGACGGAGATCAGCAAGCGCACGTCGAGCAGCTGCTGCGCGCGGCGAAGCGCAGTGCGCCTTTCCAGCCGGTGCCGGTGCAGCTGGACCTCAACCGCGACGAGCTGGACACGCTGAACGCCCACAAGCTCGAGCTGCCCGGAGTGGACTGGCCCGCGGTGCCTCACCGCAACTACCGCACCGGAACCGTCCTGCCCCACGTCGTGGGGTACATGAACGAGATCACCCAGGACGAGCTCGAGCGGCTCAACGCCCAGGGAGAAGGGTACGCGCTGGGGGACTTCATCGGCCGCCGCGGGGTGGAGCGCTTCTTCGAGCGCCGGCTGCGCGGGAAGGACGGAAGCCGCAAGGAGGTGGTCAACGCCCGGGGCGAGACCATCCAGGAGCTGAACGACCTCATCATTGGCGAGGCCACCGTCCCGAGCACGCCGGGCGACAACGTGGTCCTCAGCATCGACATGCGGTTGCAGGCTGCGGCGGAGAAGGCGTTCCCCGGCACCGCGGGCGCGGTGGTGGCGATGGATGTCCGCACCGGGTTCATCCTCGCCATGGTGTCGCGGCCGGGCTTCGACCCCAACGTGCTCACCGGCCGCGTGACACCGGCGCAGCTCGCGTTGCTGAACAAGGATCCGCTCCAGCCGATGATCTTCCGTCCGGCGCAGCAGCACTACAGCCCGGGCTCGACCTTCAAGACGCTGAGCATGTTCGCCGCGCTGGAGAGCAAGAGCTTCACCCCGCACAGCACGGTCAGCTGCGGCGGCGGCTACCGGCTCGGCGCCCGGATGTGGCGCTGCCACAAGGACGCCGGGCACGGACTGGTGGACGCGCGGCGAGCGCTGCAGTGGTCCTGCGACACCTGGTTCTACAAGGTAGCCGACACGCTGGGGCTCGATCCGATCGCGGTCGTGGGGCGGAGCTTCGGCCTCGGCGCGCCCACCGGCATCGGCGTCGTCGCCGAGGTGCCGGGCATCATGCCCGACAGCGCGTACCACGATCGGGTCACGCCCGGCGGATACACGAAGGGGATGGCGCTGAACAGCGTCATCGGCCAGGGCGACGTGAACGTGACGCCGCTGCAGCTGACGATGGCCTACGCCGCGGTGGCGAACGGAGGGCACCTCTACCGGCCGCAGCTCGTCCGGAGGCTGGAGACGCCGGACGGCCGCACCCTCCGCGAGTTCCAGCCCGAGGTCATCCGCGAGCTCGATCTCGATCCGGAGACCCGCCAGATGGTGGTGGACGCGCTGGCCGCGGTGGTGAACGAGCCGGGCGGCACCGCGTACCGCTCGCGGCTGCCCGACGTCCGGATCGCCGGAAAGACCGGGACCGCGCAGGTCGTCGCCCTCGGCAAGACGCGCCTCAAGAAGGAGGCGATGACCTACTGGCAGCGAGACCACGCGTGGTTCGCGGCCTTCGCCCCGGCGGAGAATCCGGAGATCGCGGTCGTGGTCATCAACGAGCACGCCGGCCACGGCGGGAACGAGGCGGCCCCGACGGCGAGCGCGCTCATCAAGAAGTACTTCGAGCTCAAGCGCGAGGACGCGAACGCGACCATCGCCGCCTCCACCGCGCTCCCGGTGATGCCGCTGCGCGCGGCCCCGCCTCCCCCCGCTCCGGCGCTGCGGCCGCCGCCGGTCCAGGAGGAGCTGCCTCCTTCGCCGGCGACCTCTCCCTCGGTGGCCCAGATGCCATCCGCCCCCTCGGAGGGTGCGCGCTGATGCTGCTGCGGGTCGAGCGCCGGATGGTGCTCAAGGTGCCGTGGGGGCTGGTCGCGGTGACGCTGGCCATCGCCTTGCTCGGCATCTGGAACCTGGCCTCCGCGTCTCGGCCGCCGCACACTCCGCTCTGGGCACGGCAGCTCCTGAACCTCGGCGTGGGCGTGGCTGCCGGCGTGGGCGTCTGCCTGATGGACTACCGCTTCATCCAGCGGATGGCGTGGCCCATCTACGGGGCGAACGCCGCGGCCCTGATGGCGCTCAAGTTCATCGGACACCGTGCCAAGGGCGAGGCGAGCTGGATCGCGCTCGGCCCGCTGCGGGTGGAGCCAGCGGAGTTCATGAAGCTGGCGCTGATCATCGCTCTGGCTCGCTTCTTCCACGACGACTACCGCGAGGGGGAGCAACCCTATGGGCCGTTGCGCTTGTGGAAGCCGCTGATGCTCGCGCTGTTCGCGGCGGGGCTGGTGCTCCCGGACCTCGGGAACACGATGATGATCCTCCTCACCGCCTGCACCATCCTGGTGTTCTCGCGGCTCCGGCTGTGGGTCCTGGGGGTGGGAGTTGCGGGGCTGGTCGCCGTCTCGGGGATCATCTGGAACGACTACGTGCGTGATCCGGCGGACGGTCACCGGACGGTCATCCGGCAGATCCTGAAGCGGCACCAGAGCCAGCGCATCGCCGGGTGGCTGTCGCCGGACTCGGACCTGAAGGGATCCGGCTACCACGCGGCGCAGTCGAAGATCGCCGTCGGGTCGGGGGGGCTGCTGGGGAAGGGGTGGCGCCAGGGGACCCAGACCGGGCTGTTCTTCCTCCCCGAGCAGCACACCGACTTCATCTTCTCGGTGTGGGCCGAGGAGCACGGGTTCCTGGCGTGCCTGCTGCTGCTCGGGCTCTACGGGCTCATCTTTGCCTTTGCGCTCGGGGTGGCCATGCAGGCGCGGGACCGCTTCGGCGCGTTCGTGGCGGTGGGCGTGGCGGCGATGATCTTCTGGCAGGTCTTCGAGAACATCGGGATGGTCGTCGGCCTCTTGCCAGTCACTGGCATCACGCTTCCGCTGATGAGCTACGGCGGCTCCTCGATGCTGAGCGTGCTGCTGTCGCTCGGGCTGCTGACCAGCATCGCGATGCGCCGGCACATGTTCTGAGCCCGGTCGCTGGCGCGCCGCTGCGCGCTTCCGCGGGCGTCCCCCTGGTGCGGGGGGCTGAGCCCGCTCGCTGGCGCGCCACTGCGCGCTTCCGCGGGCGTCCCCCTGGTGCGGGGGGCTGAGCCCGATCGCTGGCGCGCCACTGC
>CAZDSB010000348.1:0-6447 GCA_964507515.1 uncultured Myxococcaceae bacterium | reverse complement strand
GTGCGAGCCGCAGCCGGCGGCGTTGATGACGATCGCGTCCACCGGGGTCTTCTCGAAGCGCTCGATCAGCCCGCGGGCGTAGCGGAGCGACTCCTCGTCCCGGCCGGAGTGCATCGACAGCGCTCCGCAGCAGCCCTGCCCCGGAGGGACGAGGACCTCGCAGCCCTCGGCGGCGAGCACCCGGAGCGTCGCGTCGTTCACCCCGGGGAAGAAGACCCGCTGCACGCAGCCCGCCACCATGCCCACCCGCGCGCGCGCCGGTCCCGACGCAGCCACCCGCGCGGGGAGACGGCGGGTCAGGTCGCTCCAGCCGATCTCCGGAGTGAGCGCCTCCATCTGCCGCACGCTCGTGGGCAGGAAGCGGAGCAGGCCACTTCTACGCACGAGCCACCGCAGACCCGTGCGTGCGTAGAGGAGCAGGAACGCCCCGACGACCCGGAGCCGCCCCGGACGGGGGAAGAGCGCGAACACCATTCCGCGGAAGAACCGTTCCCCGAGCGAGCGGTGGTGGGTGTGCTCCACCTTCGCCCGCGTCTCCTCGATGAGGACGTCGTACTTCACGCCTGACGGGCACGCGGTCACGCAGGCCAGGCAGCCCAGGCACCTGTCGAAGTGCGAGGCCACGGTGGGCGTCATCTGGATCTTCCCGTCGCGGAGCCCGCGCATCAGGTCGATGCGCCCCCGGGGGCTGTCCATCTCCTCGCCCCAGCTCTGGTACGTGGGGCAGTGCGGCAGGCAGAAGCCGCAGTGCACGCAGTCCTCGACGAGATCCCGGTCCGCCATCCGCTCTCCCTAGAGTCCGCCCACGAACCGTCCGGGTGCGAGCCTCCGCCCCGGATCGAGCCTCTGCTTGACCGCCGTCATCAGCGGGAGCGCCGGAGGCGGTGGACCCCAGACGTCCACCGTGGCCCGCACGTCGGGCGGAGCGGCGTGGAGGACCACGCTCCCGTCGGGAATCGCCTCGCGGGCGGCGTTCACCGCGGCGGCGACCTGACCTGCGACGCGCACCTCGCCGGCGACGAAGGCGAGCCCAAGCGTCGGGTAGCAGACGCAGCGTGGGACCTCGAGCGCCGTGAAGAGCGAGCCGATGGCGGCATTGGCCACCCGCTCGAGCTCCATCGGCTGCGCGGCCAGCTTGGCGCGGAACCCGGCCGAGGACTCGCGCGCGTCGTCGTGCCGTGCCCAGAACGCGCGAGCGACCTCCGCGCCGAGCGACTCGGCGCGCCACCCCCGCCGCGTGGCGAGCTCGAGCAGCTTCATCGCCTGCTGCCGCACACCCGCCTCGAATCCGTCGAAGCGCACGCCCAGCTCGAATCGTCCGTCGAACCGGACCCCGAGGTCGTCACCGCCCTCGCGGACCAGCGCCGCGGCCGCGGCGGGCTCGAGCTGCGCCTCGCGGAGCGCGAGCACCACCTGGCGGACGGCGTCGGCGTCCAGGTCGGGGAAGAGCACGGTCCTCTCCGTCTGGGGCCGCGGATGGAGGCGGAAGGTCACGGTGGAGATGAAGCCGAGCGTCCCGAGCGAGCCCACCATGAGCTTCGGCAGGTCGAACCCGGCGACGTTCTTCACCACCTTCCCGCCGCCCCGCGCCTCCGTCCCGTCGGCCCGGACGATGGAGACGCCGATGATGAGGTCGCGGATGCTGCCGTACCGCGTGCGCAGCGGCCCGAAGGCGTTCGTCGCCACCAGCCCGCCCAGCGTGGCCCGGGCGGCCCACGGGGGATCCAGGGCCAGCATCTGGCCGGAGCGGGCGAGGACGTCCTGGAGCGACGCGAGCCGCACGCCCGCCTCGACGGTGACGATCTGGTCCAGGGGCGCGTGCTCGACGATGCGCTCCAGCCGCTCGGTGGAGAGCACCACCTCCACGCCGGTCGGCGGCGCGCCCAGCGAGAGCTCGGTGCCCCCTCCGAGGAAGAGGACCCGCTCCCGATCCTGGTCCGCCCTGCGCAGCGCCTCGGTCGCCTCGGCCAGCGTCGAGGGACGCTCCTGGCGGGCGGCGGCAAGCGGGTCGACCTGACCAACAGTCGCGCTCATCCGCGATCCGCGAGCCCGGCCACCTCGGTGGCGTGCGGACGGTAGGGCCCGGGGCGGTCACCGCACAGCCTCGGGGTGGGAAAGACCTTGCTCGGGTTGAAGGTCGTGCCGGGATCGAACGCGCATCGCACCCTGGCCATGGTGTCCAGGTCCGCCTCGCTGAACATCTCGCTCATGTAGGGTGCCTTGTCGGCGCCCACCCCATGCTCCCCGGTGATGGAGCCGCCGTAGCGAATGCAGATCCGGAGGATCTCTCCGGCCATCTCCTCGGCGGCGTGCTCCTGGCCGGGAATCCTGGCGTCGTAGAGCACCAGCGGGTGCAGGTTCCCGTCGCCGGCGTGGAAGACGTTCGCCACCCGGAACCCGCGCTCCTCGGAGAGCCGGGAGATCTCCGACAGCACCCGGGCGATGTCCTTCCGGGGGATGACCCCGTCCTGCACGATGTAGTTCGGCGAGAGCCGGCCCATGGCGGCGAAGGCGCTCTTGCGCCCCTTCCACATCAGCATCCGCTCGTCGTCGCTCCTCGGGACGCGCACCTCGATGGCCCCGGTCCGCCGGGCGATCTTCACTGCCACCTCGGAGGTGTGCTCCGCCTCCGCGGTGCAGCCGTCGACGTCCATCAAGAGCGCGGCTCCGACGTCCGGCCAGTCCACCCCGGTCGCGGCGACCGCGGCCTGGATCGCGAGCCGGTCCATCATCTCGATCGCGGCGGGGACGATGCCGGTGCCGATGATCTCCGAGACGCAGTTCCCCGCCTCGTCGGTCGAGGGGAAGGTGGCGAAGAAGGTGCGGGTGGCCTCGGGCTTCCTGAGGACGCGGAGCACCACCTCGGTCACGATGCCGAGCGTGCCCTCGCTGCCCACCACCACCCCGAGCAGGTCGTAGCCGGGCCCATCCAGCACCGGGCCTCCGATGTCCACCACCTCGCCCGCCGCCGTGACCAAGCGCAGGCCGCGGACGTGATTCACGGTGAAGCCGTACTTGAGGCAGTGCGCGCCGCCGGAGTTCTCGGCCACGTTGCCACCGATGGTGCACACGCTCTGCGAGGAAGGATCCGGCGCGTAGTAGTACCCGGCGGCGGAGATCTCCTTGCTGACGTCGAGGTTGATGACGCCGGGCTGGACGCGGATCCACCCGTCGTCGAGGTCCACTTCGAGGATGCGCTTCATCCGAGAGAGCCCGACCAGCATGCAACCCTTGACCGGGAGCGCGCCTCCGGACAGGCCGGTGCCGGCGCCGCGCGGAACGACCGGCATGCCCGCCTCGACGGCGATGCGAACCGCCGCGGCGACCTCCTCGGTGGACGCCGGGAGCACCACCACGCTCGGGGCGGCACGGAAGCTGGTCAGCGCGTCGCACTCGTAGGTGCGCAGGTCCACTGGCTCGCGGATGACGTTCCGCTCGCCCACCACCGCGATCAGCCGATCGATCACGCTCGCTGGAGCGGGGATCGGCTCGACGGCCGGTGCAGGCGTGACCACCGACGGCGCGGACATGGCCCGACCCTAGTCGAGATAGCGGTACGCGGGCAGGGTGAGGAACTCCGGGAACTCCCGTGCGAGCACCAGGCCGTCGAGGATCTCCGCCGCCTCCTTGAAGCGCCCCGGTCCCCCCTCGGTCAGACGGGCGAGCTGCGCATCCCGGGTCGTCCGGTACAGGTCCTCGGTCGCGGCACGTCCGTCGTCGAGCTTGGCCCCGCGGTGGATCCACTGCCAGAGCTGCGCGCGGGAGATCTCGGCGGTCGCGGCGTCCTCCATGAGGTTGTAGATGGCGGCCGCGCCGTTCTCCAGCAGCCAGGAGTTGATGTACTGGAGCGCCACGTCGACGTTCAGCCGGAAGCCGGCCTCGGTGATCTTCCCGTCGGGCACCGCCGGGTCGATGAGCTGCGCCGCGCTCACCTGTACCTCCGAGCGCAGGCGCTCCTTCTGGTTGTCCTTCGCGAGCTTCTGGTCGAACACTTCCTTCGCGGTGGGCACGAGGTCGGGATGCGCCACCCAGGTGCCGTCGAACCCGTCGTTCACCTCGCGCACCTTGTCCTCGCGGACCTTCGCCAGGGCCTTCTCGTTGATCTCGGGGTTCTTCCGGCTGGGGATGAACGGAGCCATGCCGCCCATCGCGTGCGCGCCGTGGATGTGGCACGACTTGATGAGCAGCTCGGTGTACGCGCGCATGAACGGGACGGTCATCGTCACCTGCGCACGGTCCGGAAGAATCTTGTCCTTCCGGCTCCGGAACGTCTTGATGTACGAGAACATGTAGTCCCAGCGGCCGGCGTTCAGCCCGCTGGCGTGCTCGCGCATCTCGTAGAGGAACTCCTCCATCTCGAACGCCGCGGGCAGCGTCTCGACCAGGCTCGTCGCCCGGACGCTCCCCCGGGGAATCTTCAGCGCCTGCTGGGCGAAGAGGAACACGTCGTTCCACAGCCGCGCCTCGAGGTGGCTCTCCTGCTTCGGCAGGTAGAAGTACGGGCCGGTCCCGCGGTCGAGCAGCTCCCTCGCGTTGTGGAAGAAGTAGAGTCCGAAGTCGAAGAGGCTGCCGCTGATCGGCGTGCCGTCGACGGTGACGTGCTTCTCGGGCAGGTGCCAGCCGCGCGGGCGCAGCAGGAGCACCGCCGTCTTGTCGTTGAGCCGGTACTTCTTCCCGCCGGTCTCGAGCGAGATAGTCCGCCGGACGGCATCGATGCAGTTCTGCTGGCCCACGACGACGTTCCGCCAGGAGGGCGAGAGCGAGTCCTCGAAGTCGGCCATGAAGATGTCGGCGCCCGAGTTGAGCGCGTTGATCATCATCTTCCGCTCGGTGGGGCCCGTGATCTCCACGTGGCGCCGCTGGAGATCCTTCGGCGTGGGCGCCACCTTCCAGTCGCCGCCGCGGATGCTCTTCGTGGCGGGGAGAAAGTCCGGGAGCTCGCCTCGATCGAACGCCTTCTGGCGTTCAGCCCGCGCGGCGAGCAGCTCCTGCCGCCGGCTCTCGAACTGCCGGTGCAGAGATTCGAGGAAGGCCAGCGCGTCCCGCGAGAGAACCTTCTCGGCGCCCTCGGGGGCGGAGGTCAGGACGTTCAGGGCCATGCGAAGCTCTCCTTGCCCGGGGATGACCTACTGGGCGGCCAGGGCGAGGGGCACGTTGGACGAGGTGTTGCTGCCGGTCAATGCCGCTCCGCGCCCTCCGAGCATCGGAGCAAATGGGAGGTATTGACGAGACGACGCTTCAGCCGCCGGCGACCGCGGCCCCTGGCGCCGGCTCCACGTCGGTCGCCTCGGCGTCGTCTCCCACCGGCAGCCGGAGCGGCGCGACGAGCGCTCCCAGCTCCACCGAGTTGCCTTCGGCGAAGAGCGTTCGATCCGCCTTGTGGAGCAGCGCCTGCAACCCCGCGCCGGTGGCGGCGCTGATCGCGACGCCGCCTCGCGTCCGGGCGAGCGTCCCGGCCAGCTCGGGGTCCACCCGGTCGGCCTTGTTCCACACCAGGATGCGCGGCTTGGACGAGAGGCCGAGGGTGTCGAGGATCTGCTCGACCGCCTCGACCTGCGCGTCGTGCGCGGGGTCGGACGCATCCACCACGTGGAGCAGGAGGGACGCGTCGTCCAGCTCCTCCAGCGTGGCGCGGAAGGCGTTGACCAGATCCGGGGGAAGGTCGCGGATGAATCCCACCGTGTCGGTGATGATGACCTCGCGCTCCTCGGGGAAGCGAAGGCGTCTGCTGGTCGGATCCAGCGTGGCGAAGAGCTTGTCCGCGGCGAGGACATCGCTCCGGGTCAGCGCGTTGAGCAGCGTGGACTTGCCTGCGTTGGTGTAGCCGACGATGGAGATGACGGGCAGCTCACGCCGCTCCCGGCGGCCGCGCCGGACCTGACGCTCGCGCGACAGGTGCTCGATGCGCCGCTCGAGGTGGGCAATCCGGTCGCGCACCCGCCGGCGATCGATCTCCAGCTTGGTCTCACCCGGTCCACGTCCGCCGATGCCGCCGGCGAGCCGGGAGAGCGAGTCGTCGCTCTGGGTGAGCCGGGGCAGGAGGTACTTCAGCTGCGCCAGCTCGACCTGGACCTTGCCGTCCGCGCTCTGCGCGCGCTGGGCAAAGATGTCGAGGATGAGCTGGGTGCGGTCGAGCACCTTGAGGCTGGTCTCCTCGGCGATGTGCCGGCTCTGCGACGGGCTGAGGTCACGGTCGAAGACCAGGAGGTCCGCGCCCAGCTGCATCGAGCGGAGGTTCAGCTCCTCGAGCTTCCCGCGGCCCACGAGGTACCGCGGATCCGGCTCGCGCCGCATCTGCAGCACCGAGTCCAGGACCTCGACGCCGGCGGTCCGGGCGAGCTCGCGGAGCTCGGCCAGCGACGACTCGGCACGTCCGCGCTGCCCGTCGAGCGCGACCGCCACCAGCACCGCCCGCTCGCGGCCCGAGACCTGGCGGGCGGCAGTTCC
>CAZDSB010000347.1:0-5837 GCA_964507515.1 uncultured Myxococcaceae bacterium | reverse complement strand
TCGGCAGCCGACGTGACGAGGCTCTCGGGGCGCGTGCGCATCGATCACACGCTGGCGCGGCTGGGCGCCGAGCGGCTGTGGCGCGAGATGGCGCGCGGTCCGGTGCGTGCGCTGGGCGCCTTGACCGGAAACCAGGCGGTGCAGCAAGTGGCGGCCGGGCTTTCGGCGATCTACTGCAGCGGTTGGCAGGTGGCCGGCGACGCGAACACCGCCGGGCAGATGTATCCCGACCAGAGCCTCTACCCGGTCGACTCCGTCCCCAACGTCGTTCGCCGGGTGAACCAGGCGCTGCGGCGCGCCGATCAGGTTGAGCACGCGGAGGGCAAGTCCGGCCGGTACTGGATGGCGCCCATCATGGCCGACGCCGAGGCCGGCTTCGGCGGCCCGCTGAACGCCTTCGAGCTGATGAAGGCGATGATCGAGGCCGGTGCCGCGGGCGTTCACTTCGAGGACCAGGTGGCCGCGGAGAAGAAGTGCGGCCACATGGGCGGCAAGGTCCTCGTGCCGACCTCCCAGTTCATCCGCACGCTCGTGGCCGCCCGGCTCGCGGCGGACGTCTGCGACGTGCCCACGCTCCTCGTCGCCCGGACGGACGCCGACAGCGCGAAGCTGCTCCTCTCGGACGTGGATCCGCGGGACCGCGAGTTCATCGTCCCGGGCGATCGCACCCCCGAGGGGTTCTTCCGCATGCGCGGCGGGCTCGAGGCCGCCATCGCGCGCGGCCTGGCCTACGCGCCGTACGTGGACCTCATCTGGTGCGAGACGTCGCATCCGGACGTCGCCGAGGCGAAGGCGTTCGCCGAGGGCATCCGGGCGAAGTTCCCCAACAAGCTCCTCGCCTACAACTGCTCGCCGTCGTTCAACTGGAAGAAGCACCTCGACGACGCGACCATCGCCAAGTTCCAGCGTGAGCTCGGAGCCATGGGCTACAAGTTCCAGTTCGTCACCCTGGCCGGCTTCCACGCGCTGAACTTCTCGATGTTCAACCTGGCGCGCGAGTACGCGAAGGAGGGGATGGCCGCCTACAGCCGGATGCAGCAAGCCGAGTTCGCCGCCGAGCCCGCCGGGTACACCGCGACCAAGCACCAGCGCGAGGTGGGCACCGGGTACTTCGACGAGGTGGCACAGGTCATCGCCGGCGGCGCCGCGTCCACGCTGGCCCTCCAAGAGTCGACCGAGAACGAGCAGTTCTTCGAGGTCCCCGCCAAGGCGGTCAAGGTCGCCTGACGCTGGACGGGTGACAGGCCCGATCGGTCGGCCGCGACGCAGCGGCTGACCCGCGTCGCCGTCACCGGATCAGGCCAGCGAGGATTGCCCCGAGCGTCCCGGTCCCAACCACCGCCCAGAGGGTCACTCCCTGGACGAGTGGCCGGGCGCCCACCGCCCGCAGCGTGTCTCGGGTGAGGTTCGCTCCGATGAGGAAGAGCGTCGCGACCAGGGTCCGGCGGGCGACCTCGCTCACCACGCCCGCGGTGGACTGGAGCGCGGGAACGTACGTCGCCAGAGCGGCGGCGATGACGAAGCCCAGGATGAACCAGGGCCGCTTCGGCCTCTGCCCCGAGCGCTCACGCGCCCCGTGGGCCACCGCGAGTCCCACGGCGAACGTGAGCGGGACGATCCACAGCGCGCGCGTCAGCTTCACCGTCGTGCCGACCTCCAGCGCCTGACGTCCGTACTGGAGCGTGGACCCCACCACCGAGCTGGTGTCGTGGATCGCCAGAGCGCTCCACAGGCCGAACTGCACCTGCGAGAGGTCGAGCACGTGGCCGATCGGAGGGAAGATCACCAGGGCGATCGCGTTGAGGAGGAACACGACTCCCAGCGCGACGGAAACTTGGTGCTGCTCCGCCTCGAGGACGGGGGCGAGCGCGGCGATCGCGCTGCCGCCGCAGATGGCGGTCCCCGCGGAGAGGAGCACCGACGTGGTCCGGTCGGTACGGAGCGCGCGTCCGAGGAGAAGGCCGGCGGTGAGCGCGACCGTGATGCCCACGACGGTGTAGCCGACGCCGTGGAGGCCGACCCGCCCCACCACGCGGAGGTCCATGCCCGCCCCGAGACCCATGACGGAGAGCGCCAGCATCCGGGAGGTGAGGGATCGCGTCCTCGTGACGAGGGGGTTCCCGAGGAGCACCCCGAGGGCGACCCCGCACACCAGTGCCACGGAGGACGAGAGCAGACCGAGGAGAGACCCGGCGATGCCGGCCGCGAGCAGGGCGCCGGAGAGCTTACGGAGGCTGGACATGGGCGCCCTGGCCTCCTCGCTGGAGTGGGCCACCTCGCGCGTCGTCTCGCCCGGGGACATGTGATCGGGGCGAGCTTCACGCCGTCCCCCGGGGCGCACAACGAGTTTCGGGTCCTGCAATCCCCGGGCGATGCAGCCTAGCCGCGGACGAGGCGCACGCGCGGGCGGGCGGCGCCGCCGACCTGTTGCGGGGTCGGCCGGACGACGACGTACTTGTACCCGGTCCGGGACGAGGCGCTCGCCCCGCGCGGGCCGATGCGCACGTCCTTCGGCACGTAGAAGACCTCGCCGTCCTCCAGCAGCCGTGCGCCGCGCACCTGGAGGTGACATCCGAAGAGCAGCGCCGATTCGGCGCTGTCGAGCTCGACCTCGCTCTCGGGGTGGACGATCTCGATCTCCAGATCTTCCCCGCCGGCGACCCCCATCCCCAGCGTCCGGTAGAGGCTCCTGTCCGGCAGCAGCGCCCAGTCGATGAACGCGCCGAACGCACGCGCCTCCGCGTCGTCCGGATCGCCGAGCCGGCTCCGCGCCTCGTCCGCCGTGAGCAGCAGCCTTCCGGCGTGCCCCAGGACCAGGTGCGTCCCTCCGCCCTGCAGGGCCGCGCGGAGCACCCGGACCAGGAGGCGCGTCACCCCGGACGGCGCCGCCCACGGGTCCGTCGCGTCCGGCCCGAGCAGCCGGCGCTCCTCCACCGGGAGCACGCCTGCCGGAAGTACCTCCCACGCGACCGGCGGGAGCGACTCCTCCGAAGGGACGAGGCGCCGCTCCAGGGTCGCCAGGTCCGACATCGCTCGCTCGCGGAGCAGCAGATGCGCTCCTGGCCAGCGCACCTCGACCAGCGTCCCGCCTTCCGGGAGGGCGCGCGCGGTGAGCCGCGCTCCGGCCGGCAGACCGCTGCCCAGCGCCGCCTGCCACCGCGCGCCCGCTGCACCGAGCTCGGCCGACGCGAGCACCGTCGCCCATCCGAAGGGACGGAAGGCAGCGGGCTCCGGACGCACGGGATGTCCAGGCAGCGTGACCCGCACCAGCTGCTCGTCCGTGCCGAGCTCGGCGACGGCGGTGAGCCCGACGGCCGGATGGAACCCCACCGCGTCCGAGCGCGTGAAGGGAAAGGTCCGACCCCCGCCCGCGAGCACGCCGCGCGCGCCGTCCCACGCCACGATCTGAACGGGCAGCAAGGTGGGTGAGGTACCGGTCACGGGGCCCGGGGGACTCCCGGGCCCCGTCACCGCATCACGTCGAGGTGAGTGGAGGTGGACGGGATCGAACCGACGACCTTCGCATTGCGAACGCGACGCTCTCCCAACTGAGCTACACCCCCGAAGGCAGGGACCGGGGGCTCTATACGCCCGGCAGGGGGCGTGTCAACGGACGCCCGGCTTTCGAGGATCGGTGCTTTCCTTTAGATTCCGGCACATTCGATGAGTTCCACGCCCGCGAAGACGCTGAGCCCCCAGGAGCTCGCGAAGCTGGAGAGTGCGTTCAATTCGGACCCCGGATCGGACGCGTACCGTCCGCTCGCCGAGGCCTATCTGGCCGCCGGCCGCTTCATGGAAGCGATGGTCGTCTGCAAGAAGGGCGTGAAGGCGCATCCCAACCGGCCCGATCCACGGCTGCTGCTCGCCCGCGTCTACTCCGAGCAGGGCAAAGACAAGAAGGCGCTGGACGAGCTGAACGGCGCCCTCGGCGTCGCGCCCACCGATCGCAGCGTGCTCCGCGCGCTCGCCGACGTGCAGATGCGCTCGGGAGACGCCACCTCGGGCAAGGCGACGCTGCAGAAGGTCTGGGATCTCGACCCGAAGGATCCCGAGACCGCCGCGGCCTACGCCCGCTGGAAGGTCGAGGCTCCGAAGCCTCCACCGCCCCCCGAGCCGCCGCCCGCGCCGGCCGCCTCCACCGCCGTGCGTGCCGGGCCGCCCCGCCTCTCCGAGATGCCGCCGGGGGCCGTGCCGCAGGGCGCGCCTCGGACCCGCTCGCTGAACGGGGTGCCGGTGCAGCGCTCGGCCAACCCGCGCGCCGCCACCGCCGCCGCCGAGGTCGACGACGACGATCACCTCCCAGCACCGGCGACGAAGAAGGGCCACGCGACCCGCTTCGTCATCACCGCCGTGCTCGGGGTTGCGATCATCGGCGGCTGGTACGGCTACGGGCAGTGGAAGGCGACCCGGACCATCAAGCTGAACAGGAGCCTCAAGGAGGCCAGCGAGCAGCTCCGGCACGACAGTTTCGCCTCCTACAAGAAGGCCACCGACGCCGCGACGGCCGCGCTCGACATCGACCCGAACAGCGCCGCCGCTCACGGGTACCTCGCGTACGCCTACGCGATTCGCTGGGGCGAGCACGGCGACGGAGACGATGCCCGGCGCTTCGCCGAGGAGCACCTCGCCGCGGTCCGCCGCCTCGGAGACCAGGACAGCCGCTTCGCGGACGCCGCCGAGGCGCTGCTGGCGGCCTACGCGGGGAAGGGGAGCCAGGCGCTCGCAATCCTCGAGTCCAAGGTCAAGGCCCTCGACGAGAAGGGGACGACCAGCGCCTTCCTCAACCTCACCCAGGGCATCATCCAGATGCAGCTCGGGGACCTCGAGCGCGCGCGGGACAGCCTGGAGAAGGCGCAGCAGGCCGCGCCGAGCGATCCGCGCGTCTACTCGGCCCTGGGCACGCTGCACCGCCGCCGGGGCGATGCGCGCGCCGCGGACCAGAACTACGGCTTCGCCCTCCGCTACGAGAGGGATCACCCCGAGTCGCTCCTCGGCCGTGCGCTGCTCGCGCTCGACTCGGACAGCGCCGCCGCGTTCCCGGCAGCCGCGGTGAGCCTCAAGAAGCTCCTCGATGCCGATCCCCCACCGTCGCCGCGGCAGCTGGCCGTGGCACACCTCGCCCGTGCGCTGCTGGTGAGCCGCGTGCAGGCCGCGATCGCCGGCGCTCCCCAGGACATCGCCCGGAGGGTGGCCGATGCCACCGGCGTCCCGCTCGACCGCGCGGCGGCCTCCGCGCTGGCGGCGAAGGAGGACGAGGAAGGCTTCGCGCTCGACCGCAACAACCCCGAGCTGCACCTCCTGAAGGGCAAGCGCCTCCTCATCGACGGGCAGACCGACGCCGCGATCCGCGAGATGCGCGAGGCGGTGAAGGCCGACCCGAGCCGCGCCCAGGCCTACGTCGACCTGGCGCGCGCGCTGATGCAGAAGCCGGAGGGCGCGACGGCCGCCCAGGAGGCGCTGGTCACCGCCATCCGCACCATGGGCGAGAGCCCGCGCCTGATGGTGATGCTGGGGCAGGTCTACTACCGCCAGGGACGGCTCGACGAGGCTGTCGACCAGTTCGGAAAGGCGCTCGCCGATCCGAAGTCGAAGAACCCCGACGCGCGCCTGCAGCTGGGCCTCGTCTACCGGGACAAGAAGGACTACCCGAAGAGTGTCGAGCAGCTCATCCGCGCCAGCCAGGAGTTCATCGGCCTGGGTTCGCGCATCGCCGAGGCGCTGACCGAGCTGGGCCGCACCTACGCCGCGCAGGGCGATCGTGCGCGGGCCGACGAGAGCTTCCGGCGCGCGCTCGACACCGACCCCCAGGCCGCGGACGCTTACTTCTTCTACGCCCG
>CAZDSB010000346.1:0-3884 GCA_964507515.1 uncultured Myxococcaceae bacterium | reverse complement strand
CCCCTGCGACGACGGTGAGGATCGCGCCGGCGCTCACCACCGCGCCGCCCGGGTTCCAGACGACCACCGAGTAGGTTTCGGGCGGTTGCCCGAGGGTGGTGGGCCCGGTTCCGTAGGAGGTGTCGTTCGCTCCAGGAATGGCCACGCCGTTCCGGAGCCATTGGTAGGAGAGCGGAGGCGTTCCGGAAGCCGCGACGCTGAAGAGCGCCGGATAGGGAGCAGTGGTCGTCCCGTCCGCCGGCTGCTGGGTGATGGTGGGTGGGACCGGCGTGGGGCCGGCGGTGCTGACGGTCAAGCTCGCGGCCGCGGAAGTGACGCTTCCGGCCGCGTTGCTCACGACCACGTCGAGCTGCGCTCCCGAATCTGCCAGCGCGACGGTCGGAAGGTCGAGGCGCGGGCCGTTTGCGCCAGAGATCGGCGTTCCATCACGCCGCCACAGGTAGATCAGCGGATCGCTCCCGCGCGCCACGACGACGAAGCTCGCCGTCGCACCTGGAGCGACGCTCACGTCGAACGGCTGGACCTGGATGGTGGGCGCGATCGGGACCGGGCTGACGGCGACGAGCGCGACGGCGCTGGTGGCCGAGCCCACGGCGTTCGAGGCCACCGCACGGAACTCCGTGCCGTTGTCGGAGATGCCGAGCGCGGAGGTGGTGTACGTACTTCCGGTCGCCCCGGGAATGTCGACCCAGGCCGGAGCGCCCGGGGCGAGCGACTGCCAGCGCAACGTCGGGGCCGGAGCGCCGGATGCGACGGCAGCAAACGCTCCCGTGCTCCCAGCGACCACGAGAGCGCTCTGGGGCTGGGACGTGAAGACCGGAGCAGAGGTCGAGCTCACGGTCAGGCGCGCTGCCGAGCTGAGGGCGCAGTCGACGGTGGATGCGTAGTACGGCTGGAGATCGGGTGGAACCGGGCGACAGACCCGGACGTGAAACATCGCTCCGTCGTCCTCCGGCCGCACCACCGGGCCGGTGAACTTCGCCTGCCGGACGGCGAAACCACCGCCTTGCATACTGTCCAGGTTCGGGCTCGGTTCGAATGCGAGGTGCGGGTCCTCCGGCAGCTCGGATTGGTACGCGATCGCTTCGTTCGTTCCTCGCCAGGTGGCGCCTCCATCGTCGCTTCGCTGCCACTCCACCGTGTACTGGTCGAGGTCCGTCGGAACTTCCGCGCCGCCGAGCACCAGGACCGAGAAGATCGGCCGTTCACCGGATGCGACCGCGACGTCCTGCGGGCCCGGCCCGAACCCGAGCTTTCCGGGGTACCAGACCGGGCCGTGCCGATGTACCGAGCGCGAGAGGGCGCGTGGGGCCATCGCGCTGTCACTGCAGCGGAGCGCAGCCGAGGCCCTGATCGTTCCGGCTGGCGCCTGGCCGCCCGTCGTGTCGAACGCGAGCGCCGCCCTGGAGTTGACGAAGAGCGGCATCTCGATCTCGGTCGAGCTCGATGGCCAGCCTCGGTCCGCCGCAGACCAACTGCCCGCGTAAACGTACGGTCTTCTCGTGCCCTGAGTCGTCGGGTCGGGCTGGGCAGAGGCGTAGACGCGAATCACCTGGGAAGCCCCTGGCTTGCAGTCGAGGTGACCGGTCACCGTCACCTTGGCGCGGAGGATCGTCGGCTCCTCCCCGAGTTCATCCGGGTCGTGCCAGCCATCGCCGGACAGCGTGTACCCGGGATCGAGCGGCTCGATCGTGATGGTTGCCGGTTGTGATGGAAGGCTTTGCAGCTGGATCACCGAGAAGTAGGAGAACCCCGTCACCGGGACCTCGACGGCGTCGCCGTCCACGGCGAAGGAATCGAGAGAAATCCAGTCCTCGCCTTGCTCGGCTTTCAGGACGAACACTTCCTGGTCCTGATCCAGGAGAGCCGTCTCGAGCGGAATGCGCACGGTCACTGGCTTCGAGAAATGGGCGCCGTGCGGGGTCACCGCGAAGACCGAGCTCACCTTGGTAAAGCTGGGGTCGAGGGACGGGGCGTCGGTTGGGTTCTGAGCGATGACGATCGAGACCGGGTCCAGGCTGGCCCCCGGCGGAACCGTCACGCTCGCGCCGGCAGGCCCGGTGATCGTCACCTCGCTGGTCTGGCTCGGGCCACCGACCACGGGCGAGGTGGTGGTCTTCGTGTCAGGAGAGCAGCCCGCCGCCGCACCCAGAGCGAGCAGCCCCAGGCCGAGCCACCACCGGAAACGCCGGGACGCGACCGGCCGAGGACTGACTCGATGCATGGACGCTCCTCCTGAAGCTCGCGTCCAACGCTACCGACAGGGTTCCCGGCACCGGCAGGTGCGCTTCCGAGATTCGAGCTGGGCCACCCAAATTCCCCGCGACCTCGGGGAGTTCGGGTGACCCGCCTCGGGCCAGGGGGTGACGACGCCTACTGCTCGGCGGCGGCTTCCTTCTCCGCCGCGAGCAGTGCCCGCTTCCGCTCGGGGCCCCAGCGATAGCCCGAGAGGCTTCCGTCGGAGTGCACGACGCGGTGGCAGGGGACCGCGAGCGCCACCGGGTTCGCGGCACAGGCCCGGGCAACCGCACGCACCGCCTTGGGCTGGCCCACCGAGCGCGCGACGTCGGAGTAGCTCGCCGTGCTCCCGCTGGGGATGGTCCGCAGCGCCTGCCACACCTGGCGCTGGAACGCGGTCGCCTGGATGTCGAGCGGAATCCGCTCGGCGCCGGAACGCTCGCCCAGCGCCGCGGCGGCGGCACGGAGGCGGCCGTCCGACCGGGGCGAGGCCTTCTCGAGCTCCGCGGCGGGGAACTCGGAGCGGAGGAGCTCCTCCATCTCCGCCTCGTTCTCTCCGAAGGCGACCCGGCAGAGCCCCTTCTCCGTCCGCGCCAGGAGAAGCGCTCCCAGCGGCGTGTCGAGCACCGTCCAGGTGATTCGCTGGCCGGCGCCGCCCTTGCCGTACTGCGCGGGGCTCATCCCCATCTGCTTGCGGGCCGCCGCGTACGCGCGCCCGGCCGAGCCGTACCCTGCATCGAGCCACGCCTCGGTGACCGGCTTCCCCGCGCGGAGCTCGGCCTTCCACCGCTCGAGGCGGGCCGCCGACACGAATTCCTTGGGCGAGAGCCCCGTCTGCTTCTTGAAGGTCTTCTGAAGGTGCGCCGGGCTCATCGCGGTGGCGCGGGCGAGCGCGTTCAGGCTCGGGGGAGCCTCGAGGTCGGCCAGCAGGAGCGACTTCACCTTCTCCACCAGGGCCTCAGAGGGAAGCTGCGCGAGCTGAGGCTTGCAGCGCTTGCACGCGCGGTAGCCCTGGCGCTCGGCCGTGGCCGCGTCGGGGAGGAAGCGCACGTTCTTCCGGAGCGGGCGCCGGGCCGGGCAGGTGGGGCGGCAATAGATGCAGGTCGTCTCCACGGCGACCACGAACTGACCGTCCGCGCCCGGATCGCGCCGGACGAACGCGTCCCAGCGGCCGTCCTCGGGGTCGTCGTGCACCATGTCCATGTCCAGAGAATGCAGGTCCATTCGAGTCCTCGCACGTCGTCGAAACGGGAGGAGAAGTAGCCCCCCACGAGGCCCTGGCGCGTGCCGGCTCCTGCGCTGGAAGTCCGGACGGGTCTCCGAGGTGCTCTTCGAGGTGCCGGACACCTCGTTACGCCTCGTTACGCATCGTAAGTTCTCGTAATTATTATTTTTTTCGAGGTGTCAAACACCTCTCCGGGAGGACGCGTCAGGGCCGTCCGTGACGAGGTGTCCCGTGACGAGGTGTCTGACACCTCGCGAGCCGGTCCCGGCGCAGGTCGGCTCGGCCCGGCCTCAGCCGAAGAAGACCCGTGCCACGTCGAAGTACTCGGCCGGCACGCGCTTGAGCGTCCGTGTCGCGTCGGCCAGCGGGATGCTCGTCACCTCGTTCCCGCGGAGCGCGGCCATCTTCCCGAACTCCCCGC
>CAZDSB010000345.1:0-4840 GCA_964507515.1 uncultured Myxococcaceae bacterium | reverse complement strand
GAACCGCTCGGAGCACGAGGCGGCGATGCGCGCGAACTTCCTCTCCGAGGCGGCCACACGCTCTCGCCATGTCGGGCATTCCCCAAACGTCGACCGCTACGACCCGGATCTCTGGACGGACGAGCTCGCCTTTCTCTCCCGTCCCGGTCAGGACCGCATTCAGACCGAGCTCTTCTACGACTACCGCACCAACCTCGAGTCGTATCCGAGCTGGCAGCGCTGGCTCCGGCAGGCCCGGCCACCGCTGCTGGTGCTCTGGGGACGCTGGGACCCGTCCTTCTCCGTGGAGGAGGTCGCTGCTCTCCGGCGAGACCATCCGGGCGCCGAGTCGCATCTCCTCGATGGCGGACACTTCGCGCTGGACGAGGCCACGCCCGAGATCGCCCGCCTGCTCCGCGCGTTCCTCGGCCGGCTCTCCGCTGACTGAGTGCGCGAGCCGGAGCCGTGAGACCTGGACTCAGTGGGCCGCGGCGGCGATCTCGGCGGCGTTCCCCTTCGGCTTCCGGAGGAGGAAGACCAGGGCCAGGGATAGCGCGAACGCTGCCGCCAAGGTCAGGAAGCCGCTGTTGAAGGCGCGGACGAGCGCCTGGGTGTCCAGCCGGGAGGCCATGAGCGCGTAACCGCTCTGGATCGGATCCGGCAGCCGGGCCAGCGCGCCCTGGGCCTGACGGAGCTGCTCCTGGAAGAGCGGGTTGTAGGGGTCGGCGTACCGGGCGAGGTCGGTCCGGAACTGGTGCGTGCTGTTGGTGATCATCGTGCTCATCCACGCGGTGCCGATGGAACCACCGAGCTCGCGGGTGAGGTTGAACAGACCGGCAGCGCTGCCGCGCTCGCTGGGCTTCAGGCCCGACAGCGCGACCACCGAGAGCGGCACGAAGCAGAATCCCAGGCCGAGCGATCGCACGAAGATGGGAAGCGTCATCGCGTGCGTGTCGGCCATCTGGGTGAGGTGGCCGTTGATCCAGAGCGAGCCCACCAGGAAGAGGATGCCGAAGGCGATGAGGCCGCGGTTGTCGACCTTGCCGACGAGCCGGCCGACCAGCGGCATGATCAGCAGCTGGATCCAGCTCCCGCGCAGGAACAGCATTCCGATGTCCAGCGCCTCGTAGCGCATGATGGTCCCGGCGAAGAGCGAGAAGAGGAACGAGCCGGCGAAGAGCGCAGTTCCGACGAGGAAGTTCAGCGCGGTCGCGGCGGTGTAGCTCACGTTCTTGAAGACCCGGAGGTCCACCACCGGGTGCTCCGTCTCCAGCTCGTGGACGACGAAGGTCACCAGGCAGATGAGCGCAGCGCAGGCGAGGACGACGATCCGCGCGTCCTCGAACCAGCCGTCGCGGTTCCCCTCCTCCAGCACGTACTGCAGCGACACCATCCCGACGGCGAGCAGCCCGATCCCGCGCCCGTCGATCGGCTCGCGCGCCGGCTTGAACCCCGGCTCCTTGATCGACGCGAACGCGACATAGGCGGCGAGCAGGCCCACCGGGACATTGATGAGGAAGATCCAGTGCCAGCTCGCGACGTCGATGAGCTTGCCGCCGATGGTGGGGCCGAGGAGCGGACCGGTGATGGCGCCGAGCGCGAAGAGCGCGCCCGCCATCCCGTGGTCCTTGTGCTCGTAGCGACCGAAGAGGATGTTCTGCGAGGTGGGGATGATTGCTCCACCGCCGATGCCCTGCAGGATGCGGAACACCACCAGCGACGGCAGGTTCCAGGAGAGGGCGCAGAGCGCCGACGCCGCGGTGAACATCAGCATCGAGCCGGCGTAGTAGTTCCGGAAGCCGAACCGCCGCTGCAGCCAGCCCGAGAGCGGGATGACCGTCACGTTGGCCATCGCGTACCCGGTGGACACCCAGGCGATCTGGTCCAGCGGGGTCCCGAAGCTCGCCCGGATGTCGTTCAGCGCGACGTTGACGATGCTGATGTCGATGACGGCCATCAGCGCGCCGAGCATCGCGGCAACGGTGATCCAGAGCTTGCTGCCCTGGATGGGAGTCTGCTCCTCCATGACGCGCCTCAGTTCGTCCTGACGGTGACGACGGCGCTCATGCCCGGACGGAGCGGGACGTCCGCGGCACGGTCCAGCCGCACCAGCACCGGCACCCGCTGCACCACCTTCACGAAGTTGCCGCTGGCGTTGTCCGGAGGCAGCAGCGCGAAGCGGGCGCCCGAGGCACCCGCCAGGCTCTCCACGTGACCTTCGAAGTCACGGCGGCCGTAGGTGTCGACGCGGATGGTGGCCTTCTGGCCCGCCCGCATCTGTCCGATCTGGTCCTCCTTGAAGTTCGCGACCACCCAGACGTCCTGCAGCGGCACCAGCGCCAGCATCGGGCGGTCCGGCCCCACGAGCTGCCCCTGCTCGACGGTGCGGCGGCTCACCACCCCGTCCACCGGCGCGCGGACCTCGGCGTAGCTGCGGTTCAGCGCGGCGAGATCGTAGGCGGCCTGCGCCTGGTCCACTCGCGCCTGCGCGGCCTGCACCGCGACGTCGGCGGCCTTGACCTGATCCGGCGCCGTCTCGGCGGCAGCGAGACGGCCCTGGGCGGTGGTCAGCCCTCCGCCCGAGGAGGTCACGTTCGCCTCGGTGCTCGCGAGGCGAGCACGGGCCTGATCGAGCTGCGCGTGCGCCTGCTCCGCGCGGGAGCGACGGGCATCGATGTCCGCGCGGGAGATGGCCTCCGCCTTCGCGAGATCCTGCGCGCGGGTCCAGTCTGCCTGCGCCAGCCGGTCGGCCGCCTCGGCCGCATCCACCTCGGCACGGGCCTGGGCGAGCGTGCTGCGAGTCGCGGCGACGCTGGAGCTCGCCTGGGTGAGACCACCGCGCGCCTGACGCAGCGAGGCCTCCGAGTTCGCCTGGGTGAGCTTGAGGTTCACCTGCGCCGAGGCCAGGCCGGCCTTCGCCGCCGCGAGATCGGCACGGGCCGACGCGAGCTTGGCGTCCAGGTCCTTGGTGTCGAGCTGGACGAGCAGATCGCCTTGCTTCACCGCCTGGTTGTCGATGACCAGCACCTTCTCCACCTGTCCGCCGACACGCGGGCTCACGCTGACGACGCGGCCCTCGACCTGGGCGTCGTCGGTGCTCTCCTTGCCGTGGCCGAAGCCCCAGGCGCCGAGCGCGCCGACGACGGCGAGCGCGGTCAGGCCGGCGAAGACCCGGGTCGAGCGGCGCTGCATGAAGCCGGGCCTCACGGGAGCATCGGCGGGCGGCGGGACCTCGGCGACGGGGGCCGGAACCTCCCGCGGGGCGTTGTCACGAAGGACCGTGGTGGTGGCTGGCGACATGGGATGTTCTCTCGGGGGGCGGCGTCAGTCGTGACGGAACACGTGCACCTGCTCGCGGAGCTTCTCGATGAGCTCCACGAAGCGCTCGCGCTCCGCCGGGGTGAACGCGTGCATCAGGGCCTGCATCCGTCGCAGGTGGTCCGGGAGGACGGAGGCAAGGAAGTCGGTGGCCCGCGGGGTGAGGCGGACGCGGTACGTCCGGCGGTCCTCGCCCACGTCGCCACGGGTCACGAAGCCGGACTCCACGAGCCCGTCGATGAGCCCGGTCATCGCGGCGCGGGTGACGCCGGCCAGCTCGGCGAGCTCGGCCGGGGTGAGGCCGCCCTCGTCGGGCGCCTTGTAGAGCGCCATCAGAGCCTGCCAGCGGCCGCGGGAGAGGCCGTATGCCTGGTAGTGCTGCTCGAGGGCGGCGTCGAACTCCCGGTGGAAGTAGAGGAGCGGGACGCAGTCTGCGATGGCCTCGGTATCGAGCCCCGGGACGGTGCGGGCCAGCTGGGCGATCTTCTCGAAGCGGGGGCAGGATGACTTCACGGGTTGATAGTTAAGACCTTGATCATCAGGGGTCAAACCAGATTCGTTCCAGTCCCATTGTTCGCGAGATGTCAGGGGGTTGCGCGATGTTCCGGCCCCTCCCAGGCCCGCCGGCCGGGATGTGGGGTCCTGTGCGCAAGCTCAATCTCTCGGAACTGGAGTGGCTCCCCTACGCGATCGCGCCCGGGGTCGGCGGGGACGTCCGCGACGTGGGGCGGGCCGTGGGCACCCGCGACGTGGGGCTTCGCATCCAGCGCATCCCGCCGGGTGCCCGGGCCTCCCGCCGCCACCGGCACCTCTTCCAGGAGGAGCTGCTCGTCGTCGTGCGGGGCGAGGGCACGCTCCTCCACGGCGACGAGCGGGTCCCCGTGCGGTCGGGTGACTTCGTCAGCTACCACGCGGGCGATCCCGAGGCGCACACGCTCGAGAACACCGGCCAGGGCGTCCTCGAGGTCTGGGCCTTCGGCGACCGCGTCCCGCACGAGGTCTGCGTCTACCCGGACGAGGAGGTGGCCTACGTCGAGGCGCTGGGCGGCGACGTCCCGCTCGGTGACGTCGAGGCGTGGGCCACGCTCGCCGGGCGGGGCAACGGCATCGAGTCCGCCGGCTCCGACGAGCACGAGGACTAGAGCGGACACTCCTCACACGAAGCGAGCGGAGAGGCGTGCGCCTTTGTTATGCCGCGCGCACCCGTGAGCCCCGCCCCCGTCCTCGAGGTCGAGCAGCTCGTCAAGCGCTACCGCGACGTCACCGCGCTGGCCGGCGTCTCGCTGAGCATCGGCACGGGCGAGATCTTCGCGCTCCTCGGCCCCAACGGCGCGGGGAAGACGACGCTCATCGGCGCGGTATGCGGGCTGGTGAAGAAGACCAGCGGGACCATGCGCCTCTTCGGGGTGGACCTCGATCAGGATCCGCTCGGGCCCCGCTACCAGGTGGGCCTCGTGCCGCAGGAGGTGAACTTCGATCCCTTCTTCACGGTGCGCGAGTCCCTGCAGATCCAGCTCGGCTACTACGCACGGCCGCCGGACGA
>CAZDSB010000344.1:0-22709 GCA_964507515.1 uncultured Myxococcaceae bacterium | reverse complement strand
GAGGTCCTCGGCCTCGCGGAGGCGGTGGCCGGCGTCCCCATCGGCCTTCAGGCGACGGCGAAGTCGGAGATCACGTCGCTGATCCTCAGCCACCACGAGCTCGCGGAGGACATCGAGGACGAGGACACGCTCTGCCTCCAGTTCATCCGAGCCTTCTCCGCGCAGCTGTGGAGGGTGATCGCCGGCACCGGCCCTTGGAAGGACGTGGCGCAGGACCACGAGGAGTCCGTCGCCGAGGGCTGAACGCGGAAAACCGCTTCAGTCCGGGGGCGGCTGATTCTCGTCCGGACGTGCGAGCCCCAGCACGCGCGGCGGGTCGCCTTCGAGCACGTGGATCCGGAGCGGGAACTGCCCCGGCCGGCCGGTGGACACGTCGACCACGCGCTGCCCCTCGCCCAGGTCGGGGACGACCAGACACAGCTCGGCCGGGCCGCCGCGGAAGACCGGCACCACCGCCACCCTCGCCCGGGACAGCCAGACGCGCGCCACCGGCGCAGGAGCCGCACCGAGCCCCGCCGCCTCGGCGCGGTCCTCGACGCACAGCCGCCGTCCCTCCTTCACCTCGGCGTGCTCCAGCGACGACAGCCGGAGCAGATAGCGGCGGAGGATCTTGTCGCGACGGCCACGGAGGATACGCTCGAGCTCGTTGCGCGCCAGCGGGTCGAAGAGGTGCGCCTGGTCGATGATGGCGGAGAGCCCCGCGTCGTCGACGTGGGAGATGATGCGCGCCATCCACGCGCCGTCGTCCTCCTCCATGTTCGAGAAGGCCGGGTTCGGGTAGCCGACGTGCCAGTCCTCGGGGACGAACTCCTTGTCCTCGAAGTAGCCCCAGATCGGCCCCGCCGGCCCGAAGTGCACCCGTTCCCAGGGACGCTCCGGGATGCCCAGGGTGATGAAGTCCGCGCCCATCGCGCCGAAGTCGATGTAGTAGACGAAGCCCACGCGGCGGGACACGCTGTCCCAGTCGAGCAGGCCTCCGAGGGTGTCGCCCCAGTCGATGATGTAGTGCTCGACGTGGCCGCGCCCCTTTCCGTCGTCGGCCCACATGGAGAGCGTGTTCTGCGAGCGGGCGTCGTGGTGGTTCACCCACGCCCCGAGCATGCGGGAGCCCCGGAGCTCCCGCCGGTCCTCGTGGTCGACGACGTCGTTCGGGTCGTCACCCTTCGTTCCGCTGTAGTCCCACGGGCCGATGGGCTTCCCGGGAAGGAACTCGCTCGCCATGGCGCGCACCGTCCCGTCCTTCTCCCGGGGCAAGTGCGCCATCAGCTCGACGATGCGTTCCTTGGTCAGCGTCCTTCCGCCGGGGTCCTTGATCTCCTTCTCGGGGAGCTCGAGGTGGTCGGCGTCGACGTGAACGATGCGGTTGCAGGGCACGTGGAATCCGGCCGCGTGATAGAGGCGGCTGCCCACCACGTCACCGGTCGAGGCGCGTCCCCACTGCTGGATGCTGTCGAACTTGATGACGTAGACCTTTCCCGCCGAGGTCTTGATCCGGAAGCCGGGGTTGGCGCCGTCGATCTTGACCCCCACCACCTTCCACGGTCGCTCCTCCCCGGGGGGATTGCCGGTGCACGGGCCGCGGGCCATCTCCTCCGTCGTCATCGGGCTCCGGCCCAGGCGGTTGGTGAACCAGCTCGAGTCCGGTACCTCGTCGAGCGCGTTGACGTTCCGGGCCGGGTGACCGAGCGGCAGCAGCCACATCCGCGCGAAGGGGCGGAAGAAGATGTGGTCGGCTCCGTCCCAGTAGAGCGGAACGAAGGAGTCCTCGGGCTTCGGGCTGAACGGACGCCGGTCGTCGTCCTCCTAGAGCACCGGCTTGGTGGAGAACGGGCGGGCGCCGCTGCAGGCCGCCAGCCCGGCGATGGCCAGCGCCGCCACTCCGGCGAGCGCGGCCCCCCACCGTCGCGGTAGGAACGGGCCGTGGACGAGTCCCGCAGCGTCGCCGCCGAGAGGGGAGTGCGAGGCACCGTCGAGCGCCTCCGCGAGCGCGTGCGACGGCACCGGCGCGGCCTCGTCGAGCTCTTCCTGGGCGTGCTGGTTCCGCTCTGCGGCCTGACGCTGCTGGCCCGGTGGGTCGTCCACCCCGAGCCCCCCGCTCTGGACCTCGCGGTGCTCGGGTGGATCCACTCCCATGCCTCGCCGGGGCGCGACCGGCTCGTGAGCTGGGTGAGCGACCTCGGGACCTGGCGCGGCGTGGTGCCCATCACCTCCGCGCTGGTCATCTACTTCGTGGTGAAGCGGAGGAGCGGTCAGGCCCTCTTCGTCCTCCTGTCGATGGTGGGCGCCTGGATCCTCGACGACGCGGCGAAGGCGTTCTACGGACGCGAGCGGCCCGCGCTGTGGAACTCGGCCACGAGTCAGATGTGGTTCAGCTTCCCCAGCGGCCACGCGATGAGCTCCATGGCCCTGGGAACCGTGCTGACGATCCTCGCCTGGCGAACCCCCGCGCGCTGGCCGGTGCTGGCCTCCTCCGCGCTGTTCGTTCTCGCGGTGAGCGGGTCTCGCCTGTACCTCGGCGTGCACTTCCCCTCCGACGTGGTGGCCGCCTGGCTCGCGTCGCTCGCCTGGGTCCTGGGTCTGCGCCTGGTCCTCCTTCCTAGAGCGCATAGGTCACCCCGAACGCGAGGCTGAACGAGGTCACGCGAAGCCCCTGGTTGAAGGGCTCGGTGCCGATGCCGACGACGAACTGGAAGTTGCTCGCGCCGAGGATCGCCGCGGTGCGGATCCCGGCCTCTGCCGACAGCCGGAGCAGGTCCCACCGGAAGTTCTGGAGGTGGGCGCCGAACACGTTGCCAAATGACACGGCGGCGACGCCATCGATGTAGGCGAACACCGGCCAGCGCCAGGACAGCTGCGCGCCGATGGCGCTGCGGTCCCGCAGCCGGCCACGGAGGAAGCCGACGAACGGCTCGGCGCCGCCGACGGTGACCAGCTCGGTGAAGGGAACGTCCTGGCTGCCAAGCGGATCCGCGAAATCGGCGAGGACGCCCAGGCTCAGGATTCGCCCCCTCCCGTTGACGTCCCAGGAGCCCTCGACACCCGCGCCGTACCGGATCCACGAGCGGTCGAACCCGCGCGTCACGTCCACCGAGGGGGCGACGGCCACGCCGACGCGGATGCCGCTGCGGTCGATGTCGGGCCGCCGGGTGTCCAGCGAGCCGCGGAAGGTGAGGCCGGCGGCGGTGGTGTTCTCCTGGAACCCTGGGGGCGCCGGGAGCTCGCCGCGCTCGACCCGCTGGGTGAGGGTGGGGTCGCTGCAGCAGGAGTACTCGCGAAACACCGTCCGGGTGAGGTGCGCGCCGGTCTCGACCCGCGCCTGGTCCTTCGCGTAGCGGTACAGGACCGTGCCGCCCACCTGGTCGGTGCCGTAGCGCGACTTGAAGTCGGTCGTCGTCTCGGGGCCGATGCCGAAGTAGAGGTTGTCCGGTCGCCGGTTCCAGCGCGCCTCGACGGCGATCGAGCTCGCCTTCGAGAAGCTGTAGCGATCTCCGAGGGCGACGGTGATCCAGTTGGAGCCGCCCCAGGCGAAATCCGCGGTCACCTTGTTGTCGGTGACGAAGGTGTCTCCCCAGAAGAAGTGGAGGCCGATGCTCGGGCGGAAGCCGAAGTCGAGGAAGAAGGTGGGGAAGATGCCGCCCTTGTTGTCCGGGCCGAAGGCGAAGAAGTTGAAGACCGCGGGTCCCCAGTTGCCCTTCTCGGCGGCGGTGGCGGCAGCCCCGATCGGCACCCGGATGACGTAGTTGGTGACGAGGTACGCGGGCAGGAGGATGACGCGCGGAACCCAGATCAGCACCTCGCCCGGCGTGGGCGCTGGTGGAGCCTGACCGCGGTAGTCGGGCACCTCGCGGGGAGGCGGTGGCTCCGAGCTCGCCGCCGTCGCTCCCCCGGGCGCCGGGGCCTCCGCGGCACCGCTCGAGGCCTTCTCCGCGGGCGCGGGCTCCTGCGCGGGCGTCGAGCTGCTCTCGTTCGCCGGTGCCGGTGATGCGGAGGGCGGCGGAGTCGCCGCCGGAGCCGGGGCGGGGGCCGGCTGCGTCGGGTCCTGCTCCGCGCGCGCGGCAGACTGGGCGAAGGCGAGAGTCAGAAGGGTGACGACGACCCGGGGCGTGCGCACGGCACGCGCGGGCTGGTCGCTGCTCCGGAACCGCGTCACCGCTGTCCCCGGCCCCATGGCCCGAGTCAGGATCGGAAAGCGTCCCGGGCGCAAGCCGAACCGTCCAGGGTGCCGGGAGCGGTACTGCCCTCGCTCAGAGTCCGGGGGCGATGGTCCGGCCAAGGATGGCGGCGGGATCGACGTCTCGCTCCTGGAGGACGTTGCCGCTGGCGTCGACCGTGGCGAGCGACCATCCGGCGACACCGGACAGCAGGCCGAGCGATGTCGAAGATCGCCGGAACGCGCCCGGCGGCGCGGGAGTGGCGCCGCGCTCACGGTTCCGCCAGAGTGAGTCCCTCGTCCGGGGGGATTCATGAGGCGCGCGGTTCTCGGTGCAGTGCTGTCGGTCGTCGTCTGGTCGGGCTGCAGCAGCTCGGAGCCTGGCCCCACGCAGGACGCCGGTCCCGATGCAGGACCGGACTCGGGCCGCTGCGTGATGCCGGACGCCGGGCCGCCCGATGCGGGCCTCATCCCCGCTCAGCCGGTGATCCAGGTCGACCGCCCGGCGATCCGGTACGGGGCGGAGTTCGACCTCGGCGTCCAGGTCGGCTCGACCGTGACCGAGACGCTCCAGGTCAGGAACGCTGGAGCGGCCCCGCTGGTGCTCTCCGACATCGCGGCCGGCGGTCCGGACGTGGGTCTTTTCACGGTCGATCGCGGCGCGCTGAACGCGGCCATCGCGACCGGGCAGGTGGCGACCATCCCGATCCGCTTCCATCCGGTGACCGAGGGGATGGCGACTGCCACGCTCGAGCTCTCGTCGAACACCGACCCGCTCACGATCGACCTCTCCGCGATCTCGATCCTGGGTCAGGGCGGTACACCTGACGACAACCCGGAGTGCCTCGGGACCGACTGCGGTCGGCCGCTGCTGACGAACAACCCCTACTTCGGGTTCGCCTGGCCTGCGTACCGGGCCGACCTCGTCCTGAATTTTCCCAACGACCGCGACTCGGACGGGATCCCCGACCAGTTCGACAACTGCCCCTTCATCGCCAATCACGATCAGAGGGACAGCGAGGGCGATGGAGTCGGCGACGCCTGCGACAACTGCCCCCTCGTCGCAAATCCCGACCAGCGGGACACCGACGGGGACGGGATCGGTGACGCATGTGACGACGACATCGACGGGGACGGCGTGCCGAACGCCATGGACGACTGTCCGTCGATCTGGAACCCCGATCAGGTCAACACGGACGGCGACAATCGGGGCGACGTGTGTGATCCGGACGACGACGACGACGGCATCCCGGACCCGGAGGACCATTGCCCGCGCTACGCGGACCCCAGCAACCCGATCTCGGTCCCGGGAGTGCAGTGCGTGGTCGATACCGACGGTGACGGCATCGACGATTCACGGGACAACTGTTCCACCGTGCTCAACCCAGACCAGCGAGACACCGACAACGACGGGATCGGCGACGCGTGCGATCACGACATCGACGATGACGGGGTTCTCAATTCCGTCGACAGCTGCCCGAGCGTCGCGAACCGCGACCAGCGGGACGACGACGGCGACGGGGTGGGGGACGCCTGCGATCCTCGCTACTGCCTCGTGGTCGACCCGAGCAACCCGAGCGCCTGCCTTGACCCGAACGCGGCCTTCAGCGTCTCCGCCGGCGCCAACCTGCTCGGGCAACCCTGCCAGCCGGTGCGGCTCCCGCTGTTCGCGAACCGGAACGGGCACCCCATCGAGTTCACCTGGACGCTGACGATGAAGCCGGCCGCGAGCGTGGCGAGCGTGCTCCCGAGCCCCACCGGGACCGTGTCGGTCTCGCGGCACTGGGAGTACGCATATCCCTGGGGAGTGGTTCCAACGTTCATCCCCGACGTCCCCGGCACTTATCGACTGCAGCTCGCGGCACGGCTGGCGACCGCCGATCTCATCTATCCCAGCGTGCAGGTGGCGACCTCGGTCGTCGACATCGTGGTGCAGTAGGAGGAACCGTCTCAGCGGCTGCGGCTGAAGATCACCACCGCGATCCCGCCGAGGACGAGAACGCCCGCTCCGAGCAGCCGGAGCGTGACGTGCTCGCCGAGGAAGGCCACGCCGCCGAGCGCCGCGAGCACCGGGACGGTCAGCTGCACCGTCGCCGCCTGGAGCGCGCTCAGCCCCGACAGCGCGCGGTACCAGATGACGTACCCGATGCCCGAGGTGATCGCCCCCGACGCGACCCCCGCGACGAGGCCCACAGTCGACAGGTGAGGGCGCTCGACCAGGAAGCTGATCCCCACCAGGATCAGCACCATCGGGACGGTCCGCGCGAAGTTCGCCGCCGTGGTCCGGAGCGGGTCAGACGCCCGACGCCCCCGGAGCGAGTATGTCCCCCAGCCCACGCCGGCGAGGAGCATCAGCGCCATGCCACCCAGCGGTGAGCCCGAGACGGAGGGATTGGTCAGCAGCAGCAGGCCCACCAGCGCGAGCGCCAGGCCCGTCCACTCGGTGCGTCCGGGTCGCTCGCCCTTCAGCAGGCCCCACCCGATCATCGTCAGCTGCACCGCGCCGAAGAGGAGCAGCGCGCCAAGCCCGGCGCCGATCTGCACGTAGGCCAGCGAGAAGGCGATGGCGTAGCCGAACAACGCGACCGCGGAGAACCAGCTTCCGGCGTGCGAGCGCGCCCGGCTCCCGAGGTACGCCAGGACGCCCATCATCAGCGCCGCGGAGCCGAGTCGCACCGCGGTGAAGCTCGCCGCGTCGATGGCGCCGCCCCGCAGCGCCAGACGGCAGAGGAGGGAATTGCCGGCGAAGCAGATCATCGCCAGCGTCGTGAGCACCGCGACCTGTCTGGCGGCGGACTCGCGTCGCGACGCGGGAACCTGCGTGCCCTGCGACTCCACCGTCACTGCAGCCGCCAGCGGAGGAAGAGCGCCACGAGCGCGGGGACGGCGAAGACCACCAGGAAGACCGGCGCCTCCTCGGCCACGGTGTAGCCCGCGCGTTTCACGCCGATGGCCATGTTCACCCCGGCGCCGACCAGCCACACCGGCAGGAAGACCAGCGCGGCGGTCGGGAGCGCTCCCGGCCCCCCGAGGAGACGGCCCAGGAGGAGGCAGGCCGCGAGGACGAGGAGACCGACGCCGATGACGATCGCGGTGTGCACGGCTGCGTCACTCCACCTGGCCGACGTCCAGCCGGTGAATCTTGCCGGCGGAGCCGAGGTGAAAACGGAAGTAGGTCCGGAAGTCACCCCACTGGTCGGAGTGGAAGTCCCCCATCACCTCGAGCCCGTCGGCGCTCACCCGCTCGAAGGAGGTGAAGCGCTCGTGGCCGAGCGCATCGGTCGTGAACTCCCGGAAGCTGCGCGGGCTGACGTCGTCGAACAGCTCCGCGTCCTCCTCGAAGAGGGCGGACCAGGCGGTCCGGTCACCCCGCTGGAATGCGTCGATCGCGGCCTTGACCGTGGGGTTCTTCAGGGCGGGCAACACCATCACCCCCTTTAGCGCATCGCCACCGCCGGAGCCCGGTACAGCGGCCAGGCCCTTCCCGCGATCGCAGGCCGCGACGCCGCGGAAGCAGGGGAGGACGAAGGACGCGGGTCCTCGACGCCGTAGCGGCGCAGCAGCTCCGCCGCCCGTCCACTCGCCTCGGCCTGGTCGCGGCCGGATTCTTCTGGGTCCCCTCCGCGATCCTCGCCGCGCCGGGCGTGATCAGTCGTGCGGCGGCGCGTTCGGGGTGAAGACCTCGACCGCGGCCATTGCGCGCCACGACGGGGTGGCGAACTGCGAGCCTAGCCCCAGCCCGGCGCCGAGCTTGACCCGGAGCTGGGGGCCGGTGCCGCCGGTTCCCTCCCAACGCGCGGAGAGGAGTGCCTCGGCGCTCGTCGTCTCGGGCTTGAAGAAGCCGGCGAACGCGGTGGCTCCGGAGACCTCCGGTCCGAGGACGGTCCGCGAGGCCTCGCTCACGAAGAGCTTGGCGCCGGCCGCCGCGCCGAAGAGAAGCTCGCTGCCCCGCGGTGCGCCGGGAACCCCGCCGTCGTCCCGCGGGCGCACGTGGACGCCCAGCTGGGCGGCCCAGGTGAACGCGCCGACGTCGCCGGCGGCGAGCAGCCGCACCATGCCGCGGTACGTCCCGTCACTCAGGTACTCGCGTGTCTCGCCGCTCGGGATCCACAGCTGTGCCCCGAGCCCGAGGCGGAATGGCCCGTTCCACTCCCCGAGGAGTCGCGCGTCCAGACCCACGCGCACGTCGGAGAGCGTGTCGGGGTTCGACCCGAGGTCCACGTCCGCCGCCGGGTACTGGAACCCACCGGCCGTCACCCCCGGCCCCTTCACCGCGACGGGGAAGTCGAAGCCGAGCGAGAACCGCAACCAGCGCCAGGTGATCGCCCCGGCCACCTGACCGTAGGCCGAATCGGTCACGACCGGTACCCTGCTCGCGTCGACCCGCAGCGGCTCGCGCGCGTAGCGCGCCGAGAAGGCCAGCGCGCCGCCGAGCTCGCCATGCATGTCCAGGCTGTCCATCACGAACCAGCCGGCACCGGGGGCGGATGGGGCGAAGCGCTCGGCGTTGAAGCCCTCCACCGGGGTCTGCGCGCGCGCGCCGCCGGCGCAGAGCAGCGCGGCGAGCGCGACGCAGCGAAGCGATGTCCTAGAACTCCGCATGGACCCTCGCTCCGAGGACCGTCACCGGCCCACCACGGTCGGCGTTGTAAGCGGGGTTCCACAGCAGCTGGAAGTCACCCGAGAGCCAGATCGCCTTGAAGAGGTTCAGGCTGTAGAAGACCTCGAACACGCCCTCGGTCGCCTGGCGGAGCGCGCCGTCGCCGATGAACCCGTCGATGCCCCCGAGCGCGAGGTAGCGCGCGTGGCTCGCGGAGATCCAGCTCAGCCCCATCCCGATGCCGGTGACGTCGAACGGCCGGTTCCAGAGCGTGCCCCGGGCCACGGCGCCGAAGGACAGCGAGCGGTCCGCGGCGTTGAACGCCACCACCTCGGTCTGCCCGTCGGACCACATCGCCCGGAGGAAGAGGCCCACGTCCTTGGCCACGAACTGCTCGACGTCCAGGCCGATGCCGACCTTGACGTTGTCCTTGCGCACCCAGCACAGGTCGGGCGCCCCGGGGTTCTGCGAGCCGTAGTTGAAGTCGGTGCATGCCGCCGCGTTCTTCGTCGGATCGGACTGGAACGCCGCGATCGCGTCGTCGAAGGAGCCACTGTGCACGCGGTTCCGGTAGCCGAGCACCCGTACCGCGCCGGGGAGCCCGAACAGCGTGTGGTCGTGCTCGATCTCCAGCTGGTCGCCGAAGTACTGCCAGAAGCGGAAATCCACCGGGAGCTGGTTCGGGTTCTTCGGCGGCAGCGTGTGCGCGAACCGAACCGCCCAGTCGTCCCAGTACCACTCGAGGGCCGCCCCGTAGGTGTACCCTCGCGCGTCGGCCATGAAGTCCCACGAGGCCTGGGTCATGAACGCCATGTTGAAGAACGACTGGCGCGGATCGCCCGTGACGCCGTTCTTGTCCATCACGTCCAGCACGCTGAAGTTGCCGGCCCAGACTACGAGGCGCCGGCGGTCCACGGCGGTGCCGAGCTGCATCGGGTTCGAGTCCACCTTCTGGCGCTCGCCGCCGAGGCCGATGATCTGCCGGAGGTACAGCCGTGCCCGGTAGATCTGGGGAGTCTCCGAGCCGCCCTTCTGCAGCTCGAAGTTCTGGATCGCCCCGCCCAGGCCGTGGAGGCTCGACAGCGGTCGCTCGGCGATGACCTCCGGGACGAAGTACGCCTCTCCGCCCGGCCAAAGCCTCGCCCCGAGGAAGAGCGTGGCGCTCCACGTGTAGCTCCGCTCGTGTCCCGGTAGCAGCGAGTTCGCGCTGCCGTTCAGGTTGGTGTAGGGCGCGCCGAAGGGCAGCTTCCAGCTGGAGATGTACGTCGTCTGCCCGTAGGCGTTCCACCCCTCGTCCTCGAGGTCGTGGAGCCCGGCCTGGCTCAGCACGTTCATCACGTCGAACGCGACGTCCTCGTGCGGGCCGGGCGGGGCGGCCTGGGCCAGGACCGGCGAGCCGGCCAGCGCCAGCCCGAGCAGACACGCGTGGGCGACGTCGCGCGCTGCCCGCCACCGACCCGGTCGTCGAGCAACGCCCGTGCTCACGTCATCTCCCCGAGGATGCGGAAACGGGGGTGCGTAAGGGAGGCGCAACGGAGATGTCAAACGAAGAGGAGACGACTCGCGCCACGCTGTGGCAGCGTTCGCCGCCATGAGCCTGGCGAAGAAGCTGAACCTCAAGGCGGGCACGAAGCTCCGGGTCCTGGGCAAGCCGAAGGAGGTCGACCTCGACGACGTGGAGGTCACCTCGCTCGCGAACGTGAAGGACGTGCTCGTGTTCGTGACGAAGGTCGCCGACCTGGATCGGATCGCGGGGCCAATGGTCGAGGCGGCGCTCGCCGACCGGCTCGCCTGGGCGGCGTACCCCAAGGCAGGGCAGCTGGGGACGGATCTCAACCGCGACATCCTGGCGAAGGAGATCCAGAAGCGGGGTGCCCAGCCGGTGCGCCAGGTCGCCCTCGACGACGTCTGGAGCGCGCTGCGGTTCCGTCCTCGCTGATGCGGCGGGACGCTGGACTTCCACCCGCCGACTCGCGGAGAAGGCCGGCATGGCGGAGCGCCGCGACAGGCACGAGGTCCCGGGCAGCAGTCGTCCGCGAGCCGCGGGCGCGGAACCCGGAACGCCGGCACCCGCCGGAGCGCACGCCGAGGTCACGGTCCTCCTGCGCTGCAAGGCTCGGCGTCCCTCGCTGCGCCGGCCGACGGCCCAGCGCGCCAGGCCGATGTCGGTCGAGGAGCTCGAGAAGCGGCACGGCGCCTCGGAGCGAGACATCGGCGCCGTCGAGCGCTTCGCCCGCGCCCACGACCTGACGGTGGTGCGGGTGGACCCAGGGCAGAGGACGGTCGTCCTCGCGGGAACGGTGGGAGACCTCGGCCGGGCATTCGGGACCGAGCTCCGCACCCGGGAGACGCCGGCGGGGCCCTTCCGGACGCGCGCCGGCCCGCTCTACGTTCCCTCCGAGCTCGCCGGCGTCGTGGAAGGCGTGTTCGGCCTGGACGATCGACCCGCGGCCACTCCGAAGATTCGCTTCCCCCGCGCGGCGCCGCTCACCTCCTACACCCCCCTGGAAGTCGGATCGGCCTACGGGTACCCCAGCTCGCTCGACGGAAGCGGTGAGTGCATCGCGCTCATCGAGCTGGGAGGTGGCTTCCGCGCGAGCGACCTACAAGCGTACTTCTCCGAGCTGGGTGTCACCCCGGCGCCGTCGGTCACGGCCGTGGGAGTGGACGGCGGGCGCAACGCGCCGACGGGCGATCCCTCCGGACCTGACGGCGAGGTGGTGCTCGACATCGAGATCGCCGGCGCGCTGGCGCCCGGAGCCCGCGTCGCGGTCTACTTCGCCCCCAACACCGATCGGGGCTTCCTGGACGCGCTGCTGGCGGCGCTCCACGACAAATCGCGGCGCCCCTCGGTGGTCTCGATCAGCTGGGGCTCCCCGGAGTCCAGCTGGACGCGTCAGGCGGTCGATGCCTTCGATGGCGCGCTCCAGGACGCGGCTCTGCTCGGGGTCACCGTCTGCTGCGCCTCGGGCGATGGTGGATCCGGAGACGGCGCGGACGACGGCCTTGCCCACGCGGACTTTCCAGCCTCCAGCCCGCACGCGCTCGCCTGCGGTGGCACACGTCTCAGCCTGCGCAAGGGGTCCGAGACCGAGACGGCGTGGAACGACGGTGATGGCGGCGCGACCGGAGGCGGGGTGAGCGATCTCTTCGCCCTTCCGGACTGGCAGAAGGGCGCGGGAGTGCCCCCGTCCGCGAATCCCGGCCGCCGGGTGGGTCGCGGGGTTCCGGACGTCGCCGGGAACGCCGACCCCGAGACCGGGTACCGCATCCGTGCCGACGGACAGGAGACCGCTGTCGGCGGAACGAGTGCCGTCGCCCCGCTGGTGGCTGCCCTGGTCGCCCGGTGCAACCAGGGGCTTCGCCGGCGCGCCGGCTTCCTGAACCCCGCGCTCTACACCGATGCGAAGGTGCGCGCGTCCTTCCGCGACGTCACCGAGGGAAGCAACGGAGCCTACCGCGCAGGTCCAGGGTGGGATCCCTGCACCGGATGGGGAAGCCCACGCGGAGAGCTGCTGCTCGCGTCGCTGCGTCAGGGAACGCGCAAGTCCTCGAAGCGTCCTCGCTCCCGCCGCCGGCCGCCGCGTCGCGGCTCCAGCTTCAGACCTCGATGACCAGCGCCGGGTTCAGCGACGTTCCGGGCTCGGCGGGGTAGCCGCGCGCGTTGCAGACCACCCGTGTCTTGCCGACCTGGTAGTCGAAGCTGACGTGGGTGTGGCCGTGGATCCACAGCCGCGCGCCGCGCTCCTCCACCAGCGGCTGCGCGTCCGCAGCGAGGAAGAACCGATTCAGCGGGCTGTCCTCGTACTGCGGAGCGACGCTGCCGGTATGAGGCAGGAAGTGCGTCACCACCACGTCCCCGGCCTGGACCTCCTGCTGGAGGAAGGCGAGGTGTCGCGCGTGCGCCTCGTGAACCCAGGGCACGAAGCTGTCGATGAGCGAGAAGTCGGCGAGGAAGGGCCGGTACTCCGCCTCGTCCGGCGTGGGCGGGAACCAGAGCGTCGCACCGACGAACCGGATGCCGTGGACCTCGGTCACCGCGCCGTCGAGCAGGTGCAGATTCGAAAACTCCTTGGCGCTGGATGCGAGCAGCGCCCACCCGGCGCCGGGCGAGGTCTTGTAGTACTCGTGGTTCCCCGGGACGTAGACCACCTCCGGGAAGCGCGAGCAGAACCAGCCCAGCATCTCCACGACGTGGGGAGGGCGGCGGATGGGCAGGACGTCGCCCGCGAGGACGAGCACGTCGCCGAGGACCGGCAGCGACTGCGCGAACGCCTTGCCGTGGTCCTTGTCGAACTCGAGGTGGAGATCTGAGACCGGCTGGATCCGCATGTCAGAGGTTCGTGTCCTCGGGGGGAATCACCGACGGGTCGGGAACGCCGCCCGCAGGCGACGGCTCCGCGCGCCCGCGCGGAACGGCGGCGTCGAGACCGTAGGCAGCCATCGAGATCGAGCCGTAAGCGAGCCCTTCCACCAGCAGATCGAGCGGACGGTTCGCCGCGGCCGCCGGTCCAGCGACGTACAGCAGCGGAAGGAAGTGGTCCGGCGTCGGCACGCTGCGGGCGTAGTCGCCGTGGCTCCGGAGCCGCGGCAGGTCCGCGGGCTTGCTGACCAGCACCTCCCGGACCGCGAGGTCGAACCGCTGCGCCCAGTCGTACCCCTCGTCCACCGCGGACCAGTCCATCAGGCGAAGGTTGTGCACCAGGTTGCCGCTGCCGACGATCAGGACGCCTCGCTCGCGCAACGGCGCGAGCCGCGCGCCGAGCTCGAGGTGGAAGTCCAGGTCCTGCCGCGCATCGATGGACAGCTGCACCACCGGCACGTCCGCGCGCGGAAACGCGTGCACAAGCACCGACCAGGTTCCGTGGTCCAGGCCCCAGCCGTCGCGATCGAGCCCGACGTGCATCGGCCGGACGAGCTCCGCGACCTCCTCGGCGAGCTCGGGGCTGCCCGGAGCGGGGTACTCGACCTCGAAAAGCTCGCGAGGGAATCCATAGAAATCATGGATGGTCCGCGGCCGGCCCATCGCCGTGACCGCGGTGACGTTCACGTACCAGTGCGCCGACACGACGAGAATTGCGCGAGGTCTCGGCAGGCTCGCTCCCAGGGCTGCCCACGCGCTCGAGTAGCGATTTCGCTCCAGCGCGTTCATCGGGCTGCCGTGTCCCAGGAACACTGCAGGCATCACGGTCGCGGCCATGGAGGTGCCGTACCACACCTCACCCAGGCAAGCAGGCGCACGGGACCCGCCTCCGCTCGACGTCGCGCGTGCGTGGTACGCTCCGTTCAATGGTGCGCTCTCCGCGTCTGCGACCGGGGGACCGCGTTGCAGTGGTTGCCCCGTCCTCTCCCTTCGACAAGGAGCGCTTCGACCGCGGGATGGCCCGTCTGGCCGAGCGCTACGAGCTCGCGCCATCGCCCAGCCTGTTCGAGAAGCACTGGTACCTCGCCGGGACGGACGACGTCCGGAGCGCGGCGCTGGTCGATGCCTTCTCGGATCCCGGCAATCGCGCGGTGGTCTGCGCGCGCGGTGGTTCGGGCGCCGCGCGGCTCCTTCCCCGTATCGAGTTCGGCAGGCTCCCGCTCAAGCCGCTGGTGGGCTTCTCCGACGCCCTCGCGCTGCACTGCGCGCTGCAGGCAACTGGACGCATCTCGATCCACGGACCGGTCGTCACCCAGCTCGCGGACCAGCCACCCTGGGTGTCGGACCGGCTGTTCGCGCTGCTCGAGGGGCGCGTCCCGGACGCTCTCAAGGGCAAGCCGCTGGTACCCGGCGTCGTCGAGGGCCCGCTCATCGGCGGCGACCTCGCCGTGTTCACCACGCTCCTCGGGACCCGGTGGCTGCCGGAAACCAACGGGGCCATCCTCCTGCTCGAGGAGGTGGGCGAGCCGCCCTACCGCATCGACCGGGCGTGGACCCATCTCCGCAACGCCGGCGTGTTCTCGAAGATCGCCGGCATCGCGCTCGGCCAGTTCGTGGAGTGTGAGCCCTCCGACAAGCGCTACGAGCCGCACACCTGCCGCGAGGTGGTGGCGGCGCTCGCGAACGAGGTGGGCCTTCCCTGCGTCACCGACCTGCCCATCGGCCACGGCGACGTGAACGCCCCGGTAGCGCTCGGCGCACGGCACCGCCTCGACGCGCACGAGGGCACGCTCCAGCCGCTCGAGGCCGCCACGGCGTGAGCCGGTCGCCCACCGTCGGGCTTGCCGTCCTCGGGCTGCTCGCCGCCGGCATCTGCGGCTGCCACGGCTTCGAGCCCACCGTCCGCCGCGGCATGTCCGTGGACGCGAGCTGTCCCGAGGACAAGGTCCAGGTGAAGCCTCTCGGGGAGGGCGCGTACGAGGCGAACGGGTGCGGGAAGACCATCGTCTTCGACTGCTCCTGGCCCGAGGGCGGAGCGCGGCGCTGCACCCCGCGAGGCGTCGCTCCGCCGAGGAGCCGTCCGGGGACCGGCTTCTGAACGCCGAGCTCCAGACGCTGCTCGCAGCCGGGGTCGAGGGCGGCGTGTTCCCCGCTGCGCAGGCGTCCGTTTTCCGCGAGGGCCACGAGGTCGGGCGCGCCGCGGTGGGCGCGGGGCAGGACACGGCCTTCGACCTCGCGTCGCTGACGAAGATCCTCTGCACCGGCGCCGCGTTCGCCGCGCTGTGGGCCGAGGGAAAGGTGGGCCCGTCGACGCCGGTGACGCGGTGGATCGACCGCAGCCCCTTGGCGAAGAACGGCGCAACGCTGGGAGATCTCCTCGCGCACCGGTCGGGCCTTCCGGCGTGGCAGCCGTTCTTCGCGGTGGTCCTGCACACCGTGCCCGAGCTCCGCCGTCCCGACTGTCCCGCATCCATCCGGCTGACCGTCCGGAGCGAGGTGCGCGACGCCGCCGCCCGCTCGCCGCTCGAAGTCGCCCCGGGCGCACGCACGCTCTACAGCGACATCGGGTTCCTCCTTGCGGGCGAGATGCTGGCCGAGGCTGCCGGCGCGCCGCTCGACGCGGTGCACGCGCAGATCTGCGAGAAGCTCGGCGTCGCCACGCACTTCCACCGCCTCTCCACCCGGGGACACGACTCGCGCGATCCCTGCGGCGGCCGCTGGGACGCGCTGCCGCCCACCGGCGCGCTCCGCCCCCGGCCGCCGGCGCCCGGTCAGGAGAACCGGTGGGAGTCGCTGCCCAGCGACCCGTCGCGACCGGGCGAGGTCGATGACGACAACGCCTGGGTGATGGACGGAGTCGCCGGGCATGCCGGGCTGTTCGGCACGGCGACGGAGGTTGCTCGCTTCGGGCAGCGTGTGCTCGAGGAGCTCGCCGGGGCAGGGCGGCTGGCTCCGGCCGTCCTCTGGGAACGGATCGTGACCCCGGCGCCGGGCAGCTCCCGGGCGCTCGCCTTCGACACCCCGTCCGGTGAGTCGAGCGCGGCGGGGCGTCTCCTCGGGCGGACACGTCCCGGCGCGTTCGGGCACCTGGGCTACACCGGGACCAGCCTCTGGGTGGACAGGGCGAGGGGTGTCAGCGTTGCGCTGGTCACCAACCGCACCGCCCTGGGCCGGGAGAATCTCCGCATCCAGGAGTTCCGGCCCGCGTTCCACGACGCGGTGTCGAAGGCGCTGGGACTGCGCTAAAAAACAGGGGTATGAAGCGTGCCGTGTCTCCCACCGTCCTCGTGGCGCTCGTGCTCGCCGTCTCCTCTCTCGCCGCCTGCGCCACCGGCGCGATGAGCACCGCGGCCCGTGACAACCTGGCGAGCAGCGCCGGCTGCCCGGCGGACCAGGTGAAGGTGGAGGAGCTCGGCGACTCGAGGTACCGCGCCACTGGCTGCCAGAAGACCGAGACCTACGTCTGCAAGGCCGCGGAGCACGCGGTGGTCTCGTGCGTGCCCGAAGCGTCGGTGGCGCCGCTTCCCGACGCGCCGGCGAGGTGAGCGGCGCCCGTCCCGGGTGGCCGTGAGCTTCAGCCAGGCGAGAACGCGGGCGCGGGAGCGTCGGAGACCACCGTCCGCGGGCCGCGCAGTGCCCAGACACAGACCGCGAGCCCAGCCAGCTGTCCCAGGAAGGCGACGATGAACTCGGCGGCGCCGTGGAGCGGCGGCGGGCCCATGATGACGACCCAGGCCACCACGAACCCGACCGTCCACGCCCTCCGTCCGCGGATCTCCCCGGCCAGCAGCGTGAGGAGCCAGAGCGTGGAGAGCGTCACGTAGGGCGGGGCGAGCGGGCTGCGGAACGCGCCCAGCGTCAGCAGCGCGAGCCACACGCGCGCCCCGGCGACCCGCCCCTCGACACGACGTCCCGCCGCCCAGGCGAGCCAGAGGAGGGCGAGGGTGAAGACCCAGCCCAGCGCGGCACCGAGCGCGTGAGTCATTCCGGGAGCGCCGAGGAAGTGCAGCTTGGCGACGAGCCCGGGGATGCCGAGGTTCCGCGACACCACCAGCTCGTTGGCCTCATAGAAGGAGAACGCCTCGCCGCTCTGGAGCCGCGGCAGCTGGTAGCTCAGAAAGGCCTGGAACGGCGCCCATCCGAGGAACGCGAGGGCCACCGCCGAGAAGACCGCGCAGCCTGCGAGGGTCCAGGCCACCTCCCGCCAGCGCCGCCGCGCGAGCAGGTACACGAGGAGAAAGGCAGGCGAGAGCTTGGAGACGATGGCCACGGCGAGGAGTCCGCCACCGGCTGCCGGGCGTCGTTCCTCGAAGCAGATCATCGCCGCGATGGAGAGCAGCAGGGTCGCGACGTGGAACTGTCCGAACTGGAGCCCGAGCATCGTGGGAAGCGACGCGAGCAGCACCGGCACGAGGAGGAGCGCCAGCTGACCGTCGCGCCCGCCGACCCACCGCGCGAGCCCGGCGGTGACCACGACGAGGCCCAGGGCCTGGAGCACGAACCACCCGGCGCGGATGGCGAGGAAGTCGTCGGTGAGAGCGAGCGCCGCGCGCGGGAAGAGCAGGAAGGGCGGCGGGTACTCGAACGGGTCGTCCATCCACTTCCCGAGATTGCGGACGTCCGCCGGAGCGAGCAGCTTCGCCGCGTCGCCGGCGAAGGCCGGGTAGAAGCGCTCGTCGTAGAGGTTCTCCGTCCCCCGGCGAGAGAGGTCCGCGGCGAGGACGTAGGCAGAAAGGCAGGCGTGGTCGGTGACCGCGGCGTCGGGCACCAGCGAGCCCCACGTCCGCGTGGGCTCGGCCATGAACGCGGACAGCCGTCCCGTCTGGAGGAGCGCGAGCACGGCCGCGACCACCCAGAGCGCGGCGACGACGGGGCGGCGCCGTCGAGCTCCGGAGACCTCGGAGGGAACCGCGCGCCAGAAGGTGCGGGCGGCCTCGGCCGCGAGCAGAAGGGCGACGATGCCGGCGACGAGCCCGAGGCGCGGCAGCGTGGGCAGGACGATGGCGAGGCAGAGCAGCAGCCCGAAGAGCCGCACCACCATCTGCTCGAGACCGCCGGGAGCGAGATTCCGGGCCATTCACCTCTCCGGGCCGCGGACTCTAGTCGTCGCAGGTCCTGGAGCGGAGGGCCGTCGCTGCCCCGGGACCCCGGACCGCCCGTGCTATCGTCCCCGGTCGAATGAACGGTGAGAGGAAGCGGACTGACGGCGGGCGCGGGCAACGGTGAGCGCTCCTCCGCCGCGCGACGACGGCAACATCCTCGAGGACGTCCGGCCCGAACAGGCGCGCCGCGTCCACCTCCTCGGCGTCGCCGGGACGGGCATGGGGAGCTTCGCCGGGATGCTCAAGGCCGTCGGCCACGTGGTCACCGGCAGCGACCAGAACGTCTACCCGCCGATGAGCGACATGCTCTCCGCGTGGGGCATCGAGGTGATGACCCCCTACCGGGCGGAGAACCTCGACCAGGCGAGGCCGGACCTGGTGGTGGTGGGCAACGTCATCCGGCGAATCAACCCCGAGGCGACCGCGGTGCGCGAGCGCCGGTTGCCGGCGATGAGCTTTCCGGCGGCCTTCGGGGCGCTCTTCCTCCGCGGGCGCCATCCGGTGGTGGTCGTTGGAACCCACGGGAAGACCACGACCTCGGCGTTGACGGCACATCTCCTGGTCACCGCGGGGCTCGACCCGTCGTTCCTCGTCGGAGGCGTCACCGGAAACGCGGGAAGCAACTTCCGCGTCGGGAAGGGTCCTCACGTCGTCGTGGAAGGTGACGAGTACGACACGGCGTACTTCGACAAGGGGCCCAAGTTCCTGCACTACCAGCCGCGCACGGCCATCTTCACCAGCATGGAGCTGGATCACGCCGACATCTACCGGGACGAGGCGCACTACGCCGCGGCGTTCGAGCGCTTCGTGGCCCTGGTTCCACCCGATGGGCGCATCGCCGTGAGCGCCGCCTGGCCGGCCGCGGTGGCGTTGGCCCGCGCGGGGCGAGCGCAGGTGGTGACCTACACGGTCGATCCGGCCCACGCGGCGGACGTCCAGGCCAGCGAGCTGACGCACCACCCGGACGGGGTCCGCTTCAGCCTGGTGGAACGCGGGCGCCGGCTGGGGCCCGTGCACCTCGCCGTCCCCGGGCTCCACAACGTGGAGAACGCGCTCGGGGCGTGGGCGGCCATCGGCCCGCTCGGCGTGACGTTCGAGGCATTCGCCGCCGGGTGCGCCTCGTTCCTCGGCGTGAAGCGCAGGCAGGAGGTGCGTGGCGAGGTGGGTGGCATCCTGGTGGTTGACGACTTCGCTCACCACCCCACGGCGGTGCGCGAGACCATCCACGCCCTCCGGGGGCGCTGGCCGGACCGGCGGCTGTGGGCGGTGTTCGAGCCGCGGAGCAACACCAGCAGGCGAAGGCTCCACCAGGCGGCGTACGCCGAGTCGTTCGACGGCGCGGCGCGGGTGAGCCTCAAGACGCCCGAGAAACACGACCAGGTGCCGGACGGGGAGGAGCTGGACATCCCGCGGCTGGTGGCCGACCTCCGGGCGCACGGCCTCGAGGCGGACGCCGCGGCGGACGTTCCCACCCTCGTGGCGCGCGTGGCGGCCGAGGCGCGGCCCGGCGACGTCATCCTCGGGATGAGCAACGGGAGCTTCGGCGGATTTCACGCGGCGCTGCTCGCGGAGCTCGGGAAGAGGCGCGCGTGAGACGGCTCACGCTGGTGACGCTGGCGCTCGCCGGCTGCGCCGGAACGTCCCCGGCGACCGGGACGGCTGCGCAGACGCTCTCCGCGCAGGCTCCGACCACCGGAGCCTCGGTGACCAGCATCACGCTCGGGACGTACCCGGAGCAAGGCAAGCACTCCTTCGCGGCGGACGTCGGACAGGTGGTGGTGATCGACGCCTGGGCGACGTGGTGTGCCCCCTGCGTCCGCTCGCTCCCGCAGCTGCAGAAGCTGCGGCGCGAGTATTCCCAGCGGGGGGTGCGGGTGTACGCGGTGAGCGTGGACGAGGACCGGGCGCAGATCCCCAATTTCCTGGCGACGGCGCGGGTGCAGCTTCCGGTCCTGCTCGACCCGGGAGGCTTCGTGCTCGAGGACCGGCTGAAGCTCAAGCAGATGCCGACCACCTGGGTGGTGGACCGCACCGGCCACGTCCGCTTCACGCAGGAGAGCTTCGACGGGAACCTCGACGACATCCGGGCGCAGGTCGATGCCCTGCTGAAGGGCGGGCAGTGACCGTCCCGCTGGACACGTTGCTGGAGACCGCCGTCGAGGGCGCACGGCGGGCCGGCCGCGTCCTGGCGGAGCGGTTCCACGAGCCGAGGACCATCTCGTACAAGGGCGGCATCGACCTGGTCACCGACGCGGACAAGGCCAGCGAGGCGGTGCTGCTGGCGTGGCTGCGCGAGCGCCATCCGGACCACGCCATCCTCTCGGAGGAGAGCGGCGCCAGCGGCGGCTCCCGCTACCGGTGGATCATCGACCCGCTGGACGGGACGACGAACTACGCCCACCAGCTGCCGCACTTCTCGGTCAGCGTCGCCGTGGAGGGCGAGGGTGGCGTGCAGGTCGGCGTGGTCCTCGACCCGATGCGGGACGAGTTCTTCAGCGCCGTTCGCGGACGCGGGGCGACGCTGAATGGCAAGCCCATTCACCCGACGAGCATCGAGCGGCTGGACCGTGCGCTCCTCTGCACCGGGTTCCCCTACGACGTGCGCGAGCATCCCGAGGGCCCGGCGGGGCTCATCGCGCGGTTCCTCGGGCTCGTGCAGGGGATCCGCCGGCTCGGCAGCGCGGCGCTGGACCTGGCCTACACCGCGTCGGGCCGGTACGACGGGTACTTCGAGTTCAACCTGAAGCCCTGGGACGTCGCGGCCGGCGCGCTGATCTGCTCCGAGGCCGGCGCGGTGGTGACACAGATCGACGGGGCGCCGTACGACACCTCGGTGATCGACGTGCTCGCCGCCGCCCCCCGAATCGCGGCGCCGCTCCAGACGGAGTGCCGGCGCTTCCTCGGCGAGATCGGGTGGAAGGCGCGGTCGTTCGGCTGACCGGCGCGAGCTAGGCGGCCCGGAGCGGGGACGCTCGGTCCTGCTCGTCGATGCGCGACTGCCCGGGACCCGGCAGGGGCGAGGCGGCCTCGGACCGGTCCCGGCCCGTTGCGCGCGGTGCAACAGCGTGCGCAGCCGTGGCCGCCCCGTTCACTGTCCAGCGGAGGTGGATGTGGCGGCGTAGTGCTCGGCGCCGAGGAAGTGGAGCGAGACGTAGGGCACGTCGCCCAGCGCCCACGAATCGTGCGGGACCGGCGGGACGTAGAAGAGGTCGCCCGCGCGGAGCTCCACCACCCGCCCGTCCTCGAAGGCCACGGCCGCCGCGCCCGAGAGCACCAGCCCGACGTGCTCCACGGTGCAGCGGGTCTGCCCCAGCGCGGGACCCACGTGCTCGGACCACTTCCAGCCCGGCTCGTAGGTCGCCCGGCCGATGGTCATCCCGCCGATCCGCACGAGCTCGAATCGGCCCCGGGTCATCTTCCGGACCTCGTCCGGCTGGGTGAACCGCTTGAGGATGACGTCGACGTCCGGCTGCGCTCGCATGACAGCTGTCGTAGCACCCGCGGTCGGTTCGTGCCGTCCCGCGGGTTGCCGAGCGTCGGCCGTGTGGCGCTTCGCCTCAGCGGCTCACGCTCGGTCGTCGGCGCGAGCGCGACCGGCCGGAGCGCGCCGGCGACGGCTCCGTGCCCCGGAAGGCCACCGCGTCCGGGCGTGGCTTCCCTGGCTGTGTCGTCACCTCGGACTGCCGGAGCGCCGCGAGGTACGCCTTCCGGCTCGCCGTCGGCGAGATCGCCATCGTCACCACGCTCCCCACCTGGACCTTGGCCGCGGCCCGCAGCCCCTCGTCGAGAGTGATGAAGAAGCGGTTCCACCGCTCGCCGACGTAGCCGGTGAAGCGCGCGCCATTCGCGGTGCCGGTGATTACCCACCCATGCCGGCGCCCCGCGAGGCGAACCGGCGGCGCGTGCCACACCTCCACCGGATCGAACGGGACGAGCACCACGGTCACGCCCTTGTGACCCTCGATGAGCGGGGCCTCGAAGCCGGCCGTGCGCATCGATCGCCTAGAAGATGCTCTCCGGCACGAAGACGATGTCTCCCGGCTGGAGCCGGAAGTTCTTCTCTCGCCCGGTGCCGATGTCCGCCACCGGCACGCGGATCTTCGTCTCCTTGCCCTCGACCTGGCGGGTCACCGCGATGTCGTTCTTGCTCGCGATCTTGGTGAAGCCCCCCGCCATGGTGATGGCCTGGATGATCGACATGTCCTCCTCGTAGGGGAACGTGCCGGGCTTCTGGACCTCGCCGAAGACGAAGATCTTCTTGCTGTTGTACTCGCGCAGCAGGACCGTGACCTGGGGATGCTTCAAGTACTTCTCCCCGAGGCAGCGGGTCAGCGCGTCCGAGGTGGCCGAGGTGTTGAGCCCCTGCACCTGGACTTTGCCGCAGAGCGGGAAGTCGATGGTCCCGCCCGGCGCCACGCGGTACGGCCCGGAGAGGTCGGCCTCCTCGAAGACCCGCACCTCGATGAGATCGCCCGGGCCGAGCGTCGTCGAGGC